>CAYQCG010000010.1:0-13829 GCA_964415925.1 uncultured Puniceicoccaceae bacterium
CTTATCCATATAGATGGCGTCGAAGTCGCAGGATTCCTCACAATCGGCGAGGCCGAGGCAGCCCCAGGCACATGCTTTTCCGCCACCGCCTGTGGCGACGGCCGCCCGACAACTGCCTACCCCGGAGTATTCGGCACGCATACGTGCGACGTGCTTACCACCAGCACAGGCTAGCCGGGCTACTTTTTTCTCGTCCTGTCCCAACTCAACCCCCAGGTATCCTGCGATAAATTCAGACATGGCCTTTGAATTGACGGTGCACTGCCCGGGGTTCTTCTCACCTGAGACGCAGGCTTCGGCGAAAGCACGGCAACCGGGCGAGCCGCAGGCACCGCAGTTAGTCAGAGGAAGCATTGATTCCACCTCATCGATTCGTGGATCTTCCTTTACCTGTAGTTTGCTATTTGCGAGGGCGAGGACTGCGGCCAATATTATTCCGAGTGCACCCATGAAGATGAGTGTAGTGACAAGAATCGTTGTGGTTTCGGGGGTCACTCTGCAGTCATGACAGTTTAATTAGCTATTGATAGCTGTGTAGGGGAAATTTGTGGTTTGAGAAATATTTCCGTCCCTGGAAACAAAGAGTGCATCCGTATCCGGGAGCGACCGGATCAGTTCCTTTCCTTTCTGCGGGCCGAGAATAAAAACGGCAGTGGAGAGGGCGTCGGCCTGCATGGCGCTGGGAGCGGCGATGGTGACACTACTGAATTCCTGTGGGGAAAGACCGGTTTTTGGATGGAGGAGATGATGTGCTTTATAATCCGCAGTGAAGTGTGATTCGTAATCCCCGGAAGTGGCCAGGCAGCGACCGTTTAGTTTTGCCAATCCGAGAAGATGATCTTCCGACCGGGGATGTTTGATGCCGACTTTCCAGAAAGGTCTATTGTGGTGTTGGCCAATGGTGCCGATTTCACCTGCATCAATGAAAGCGCTTTGCACACCGTGTTGTTGCAGGACCTTGACCACAGCATCCGTGGCGTAGCCTTGTGCAATGCCATTAAGGGAAACAGCCATACCGGGTTTGTGGAAGCGAATCTGGTCTGAAGACAGGTGGAGGTGCTGAGAATCGACGTGCTTCAGAGCTGCCTGAATTTCCTGCTGCAAGGGTAAACGACCTTCGTTCTTACAGCTAACATACAGTTGCCAAAGAGGCTGGATGGTAACGTCAAACAAACCTGTGGTCTGACCCGAGAGTTCCCGGGCATAGTTCAGGACTTCGACCAGTTCGGGAGCCGGGTCTGAGATGTAACCGTTCCTGTTGAGCCGGCACAATTGGCTATCCGGACGGTAGAGGCTCATTAGATCCTCGATAAGGTTCAATTCGTTGAAGGCGGCATCTATTGCGATATTCGCCTTGTCGACATCGCTGGCGTAGACGGTCAAGGAAACATTGGTCCCGAGGGCGCGCGTTGTGCGGAAGACCGGTTGAAGCTTTCTTTGAGCTACCCCGGGTGAGCTGATCTGCGATTGACCAGACTGGTTCCAGTGCTGCCAGACAACTCCTGTGGCAGCACTACCAATAATTGCAGCAATGAATCTACGACGTTTCATGAGCCTACCAAGCTGGCTTATGTTTGATTATGAAAAGTTGCCCGGGCTTGGCAACAATAGAGGCACCCCAACGCCTTACCCGGGCTCATATCCAGTGCTATGAAATTTTTGTGCCTAATAGGTGCAGATGCATCAGGCGTGTTCGTAAGGTTATTCTCAAGTTTGGGACCATTCGAAAAGCAGCGTTGATATTGTAAAAGATGTAACATTGTTAACGTAACCTGTATGATAAGCAAACTTACTCTCGTATTAACATTAGGCAAGAAAAACTTATAACGGGAAATGAAAAAATTCACTTCTGATACATTAGTATTTTAGGTTTCTAACCCAATTTTGAGGATAAGTGATACAGTGATAGCAAATGAAAAAGTTGTTAAAGAATCATCGGTGCAACTTTGCGGAGAAGTGATGGTTTAAGCCAGTGAATCTAATCATCATTTTCCCAGAAAACTTAAACCTAAACGCTCATGAAACGTTCAAAAACAGACTTATTAAAAATACCGGCAATCAAGGCCGCACTTGCTTTCTTTTTAATGGCGGGTGCCACTGTACTTCAAGCCCAGGAGACCGAAGAACCGACCACCGGCTGGTGTGAGGACGAGGCATTTGGGCAAGTCTATAAAACCGAATCCGGATGGCTCTACACGGAAGATCATGGCTGGCTATATGAAATCGAAGGCGAGGAAGGCAACAGCTGGTTCTTCAATCCCTCCGCAGGCTGGTGGTGGGTCAACCGGAATGCCTATCCCTGGATCTACAGTAACGATGAAAATACCTGGCTGTTTTTCCAGAACCGTCATGGAGTGCGTCGCTTCTGGCACATCGTTTTCAAGGAATGGATCGAAGGTGATCAACTGGAAGAGATCGAGTATCTTCGTGAAGTCCTGGAATTGATCTACGAGGAAACCGTTATTGACGAAGAACTGGTTGATAACCTGATAAACACACTGGAAGGTATATTTGAAAACGCAGGTATGCTGGAAGAAGAGCGCGTGATGGCGTTCCTTAACCAGATCGAGCGTATCTTCAATGACGATCACCTGAACCGCCGTGAACTCCATCGCCTGGCCCACCGACTGCGCCGTATCCTGAATGCTGCCGAGGCCACTGAAGAGGACGTAGCAGCCGTCAAGGAAGCCCTTGATGCGATCATCGATGCCGCCCGAGCTCCAGAGGAGTTGCGTATGGAAGCCCGTGAAATAGCCCGTACAATAGTGGAAACCTTCCGCGAAGAGCGCAGAAATGACGAAGTGGAAGAGGATGATGAGTCTAAAGGGGAGGACGAAGAGACCGTATAATTTCACCTCAGCTTGTTATATTAAATCGAATAACCGGGGCTCCCTGCGTCAGTAGGGAGCCTTTTGAATATCCAAATTATTCAGTTTTGGTCATAATGATGTTGCTTCAGTGTATCGAGGAGTATCCGGATAGTTTCCAGTGGCTCGTTTGCCATTGGATTGATCTCGATGTAAGCCAATCCGAGCGACTCTGCCAATTGCCTCGCCTGTTTCGTGTTAATTTGGGGCTGACCAATGAGGACCTTGAAAGGCGTTTCATTTGCCAGCTTTTGAAATTCGGCCAACCGTTTGGGTGTCGGCGCATTACCGCCTGTCTCCAGCGATACCTGCTTCATTCCATGATCATCGGCAAAGTATCCAAATGCAGGGTGGTAAACGAGCAGTAACTGATCCTTTAAGTGTTCCCGGTCCTGATCGGGATTGTTGATTTTCGCGTACAATGAGGAGGTGAAGAAAAGGGTGTTTCGCCTGAAGTTGAATGCATTCTCCGGTGAAAGTTCGCGCAAGGGATTATGGATGGAAACGATTTGTTTGATTAGAGCGCCCTTGCTGAGCCAAATATGAGGATCCGTGCCATTTCCGTGGACATGTTCATCGGGGTGATGCTCGTCCAGCTGGAGTAATCGAATATCCTGTCGCAAATCGATGATCTGGAGATTGGGGCGCTGTGAACGAAGCTTGGGAAGGAGCGTTTGCTCGAGCGGAAGACCCGTAGTGAAGAGAATCTGGCAATCCCAGAGCTGGCGCATCTGTTTTTGTGACAACTGGAGCGTTTCAGCGGACTGCATGGGACCGAGGAGGCTATTCACTTCCACATGTTCGCCGCCTACCTGTTTAACCAGCCAGGCATGGGGAGGAACCATGGTCATGACTTTGATGGAATCCGAATGTAATGACAAAGTAGATACAAAAAGCAGGATCAGAAAGTAATGCATGGTTTAATCGATTTTTTTCGTGTTAAGAAAAACCCTCTGCCATTCTAATAGCAGAGCTGCATCGTTCAGCGCAAGGAGAGCCTTTTTATAGCACTTTCCGATCTTAATGAGCTTGAAAATGTCACGTGGGTGCTGGATTAGCGTAGAGATGAGCTTAGAAGCAGGGATACTTCCGTCAGCGCGTATGGCAGCGGGCATCCAACCGGGTAGTTCCATTTCGTAAGTGTCCAGAACAGCTTTGATCATGATGAAAGGTATGCCTGCATTCCGGCATATTACGGCAACAGAAGCCCCTTCCATTTCAGCGGCAACCGCATTGGTTTTTATCGCCAGATCCTTTTTCTCTTTTGGTGAGCAGAGGAGGATTGAGCTTTCAGCAAGGTTTTCTGTTTTAATTTCAAGTTTCCCGGACAAAGCAGTTTCCAGATAGCCTGAGTCAGGTTGTGTCCGATAGATGGTCCCTTGTTCAGCTTGAATGCCGGTTGCGATTACCAGCATACCGGGCTTCAATGCACTCACCAAGGCAACACAGGTGCCCCAGAGAATGATGCCTTCGGCACCCGATTCCAGCAATTTCGAGGTGCTGGCGGCAGACTGTTTCGGGCCGATGCCGCTACAACAGGCGATAAGGTTGCGGTTAATCTCACGGATTTCGCCCTGCCTGAGTTTCTGACCGATGGCAGTTTTCAACTCCGCCGGCATAGCGGCGATGATACCGACCTTCACTCTTCAGCACAGAGGTTACGGTAGCGGGCGAGTGCCCAGAGCGGGAAAAATTTGGCGTAGCCGTGGTATTTCAAATAGAATACCCGGGGAAAGCCGGGTGCGGTAAAGTCAGGGTGATCCCAAAGGCCGTTATCGAGTTGGCTGTCGATCAGCCACTGAATGCCGCGTTGGACACTTTGTCTCTGGTATTCCCCAACTGCCAGAATGCCGAGCAAAGCCCATGCGGTTGAGTGCGCCATGCTGTATTTTTCGTAACCACGCAGTTGTGAATCCTCGTAGGAGTCGTTCCCTTCACCCCATCCTCCGTCTTCACGCTGGACAGATTCCAGCCACTCAACGGCTTTGGCAACGCGCGGATCATTGATGGTCAGACCACATTGACCCAGGGCCATCAATACAGACCAGGTCCCGTAAATATAATTTGTTCCCCATCGACCCCACCAACTGCCATCGTTATCCTGGACTTTGCCGAGGTAATCCAGGCAACGCTGCATGGCCTTGCCGTAGTTTTTGCCCTGTGGATCGATTCGGGAGAGAAACATAAGCACGCGCGCACTGACGTCCTCGGTGGGGGGATCGAGTAGAGCGCCGTGATCGGCAAAAGGGATCTCGTTGAGGTAATAATGGGTGTTATCCGCATCAAATGCGGCAAAACCACCGTTTCTGGACTGCATGCCTGTCAGCCAAATAGCTGCACGTTCAATGTTATGGCTGTATTTACCGGGGTTCTGCTTATGCATGCTGTAAGCGACGACTGCGGTATCATCCAGGTCGGGGTAATGGCCATTGGCATACTGGAAAGGCCAGCCGCCACCGGGGAGATCGGGAAACATTTCCTTCCAGTCGCCCTTAAATTCCAGAAGCTGTTGTGGACGGAGCCAGTCCAGAGCTTTTTCCGTGGCGATCCGGCTGCGTTCACTATTAACTTCCTGCAGTGAAAGAGCGGCCAATCCGGTATCCCAAACGGGGGAAAGACAAGGCTGGCAATAGGCCTCCTCTTCGCGCTCGACGAGAAGTTTCCTGATAGCGTTTAAAGCCGTTTGGACATGGGGGTGATCTTTTGGATAACCCAGAAGGACCAGTGCCTCATAAGCATTGACCATGGCAGGGAAGATGGCTCCAAGACCATCCTCACCGTTAAGTCTTTCAATAAACCATGCTTCGGCTTTTTCGGTAGCATGGCGGTGGACGAAACCGGGAATGGCCCACTCGAAATTCCGGCCGATGCGTTCGAGAATCAAAACTGCCTTATTCAGACGTGAGCGGGTAGGGAAGTAGCGTTTTTCCTGTTCAGGAGGAGTGGTGAAGAGTTCGCGGACATTAATATTATGGGGATTAACCGCTTTGGCGCGCTTTGAATAGAGAATGAAGAGGGGGACCATGACCGTGCGCGACCAATAGGAGACCTTGCTGAGATGGAAAGGAAACCATTTTGGCAGAAGCATGATTTCTACCGGGATAAAAGGAATTGCCCGCCAGGGAATTTGCCGGAAAAAGACAAGGAGGATTCGTGTAAATACATTGCACTTTGCAGCGCCACCCTGCGAAAGAATCCACTCCCGGGCCTTCTTCATGTGTTCGGCATTAATATCATCACCGACGGCTTTAAGGGCGTAGTAAGCCTTGACAGAGCAACTGATATTTCCGGCTCCTCCATAATACAGGGGCCAGCTACCGTCTTCGTTCTGATTACGGCGTAGATAGACCCCGATGCGTTTTTCAAGAGCCGGCTCAAGGTGCCCCATGAAATGGTTCATGAGGATGTATTCGGCCGGTATAGTGCAATCGGCTTCGAGTTCGAAGCACCAATGCCCGTCGTCTTTTTGGAGTTCCAACAGGGCAGCTTCAGCTTGGTCAATGCTTGCCTGCAGCGAATTACGAACTGGTTTTTCCCGGAATTCCCTATCGGGATAAGAGGTTGCTTGTGACATGTTTTCAGGCACTAACGGAGACTTTTACTTCGGGTGCGCGAACTGTAGACTTGGTGTAGGGCAGCCGCTTGCCGAGGAGCTCGAAAAAGTCCATCAGGACTTCATCATTACCTGCCCAGACTTTACTGTTGAGGACAGTTAAATAAACAGCACGTCGTGAGATCTTGACTTCATTTCGACTGTCATAATCGCGATGCTGGTTAATACGACGCAGACTGAGCATGGCCATGGCCAAGGCCCATAAGCAGAAATTCCGCATGCCTCTTTCCTGGGTGGGGATCAGGAGGGTGTATTCCATGGCACACCTTAAATGGCCATGAGCGATACCGATCAACCGACCCATCCCTTTACGGAAAGCCGGTTGATGATGATTTTCTCCGAGGTTATCCAGATTGTATCCTTCAGCTTCAAAAACGTCTCTGGGTAACCAGCAAGCTCCACGCGGGTAATCATCCCAGATATCGAGGAGGATATTGGTCATTTGCAAACCCTGTCCAAAAGCGACACCCAGTCGCATCATTCGATCATGGTGGATTCGCAAGGGCTGACAATAATCACAAAAGAGCTCTGTGAGCATTTCACCGACAATACCGGCAACATAGTAACAATATTGATCGAGGGCTTCCTGGTCTGCCAATCCATCTGCCGAAGTATTGAGTTGGAACCATGCCATGCCTTCAGACATGATCGTAACACATCTGATCAAAGCAGTTCTTTGAACCGGATTAAATTTTTCGGTTATAGCCAGGACTTCCGGAATGCGTTCAATGAGTTCGTGTTCGGCCGGAAGGGTTGCTCCGGACAATCGGGCGGAAAGGTCGGATGCAAGCGCTGTGGTATCAGCTTTACCTTCTACGGCTTGAATGAAACGCTTGCAAAAGCCGCTTTTGTCTTCGGCGCTGATTTCCTGTTCGTCCTCAATAGTGTCGACAATCCGGCAAAGCAAATAGGCATTGGCGACTACATGATTGAGTGGTTTTGGCAGGACAGGAATGGTTAGGGCAAAGGTGCGGGACACTCCCTGCAGCAAGTGATCCTGTAAGTCGATCTCCGATGGATCCAGAGTGCAACGATGTTCGATTGCTTTCTCAAATTTTCCAAAAACAGTCTTATTTTGTGGTAGTGTTATCGGCATAGCCTCATGCGCGCGTGTGCCTGTCATGCTTTTTTATAGATGCGTGCTGATCATTAATACCAGTACTAGGGCAGCTGTAGGCAATCCTTTTCTTTTCACACTATGGAGCAAAAACTGAAGTCGGAGAATAATTACACTTTAAAGCCAAGAGATAAACTACCTGCACCAATGGTAATCTACATATTGCTTGACGCTGCAGGCTCAAGTCTTTGGTATCTCAGCGTTTTAATAATTATAAAGGGCCTGTAGTCACCGGGCTAACATTCAGCACTATCTGGCGGCCGAATCAAATAACGAAAACAAAACTGTTTAAAAATGGGCGTACCCTTAAGACAAAAAATTGCAGTGGGAAGTTATCTTTTTAAGAAGAAGCTTTCCGGTCAGGAAAAATACCCATTGGTTCTGATGCTGGAACCTCTTTTCCGCTGTAACCTTGCATGTGCAGGTTGCGGCAAGATCGACTATCCGGAAGAAATACTCAACCAGCGTATGAGTGTTGAGGATTGCCTTTCCGCGGTGGACGAATGCGGTGCGCCGGTTGTATCAATCGCAGGGGGTGAACCTTTGGTGCACAAGGAAATGCCTCAGATTGCGGCCGGAATCATTGCAAAGAAAAAGTATGTTTACCTTTGCACCAACGCGGTGTTGATGAAACGCAAGATCAAGGATTTTAAACCATCGCCTTATTTTACATGGTCGGTACACCTCGATGGCCTGAAAGATCGCCATGACAGCTCGGTTTGTAAAGATGGAGTATATGATGTTGCGGTCGATGCAATCCGTGAGGCGCGTTCACTTGGGTTCCGGGTGAACATCAATTGTACGCTTTTCCAGGGTGAAGACGGTGAAGAGATTGCCCGGTTCCTTGATATGGTGAGTGAGCTGGGGGTAGAAGGCCTGACTATTTCCCCCGGATTCAGCTACGAGCGTGCTCCCCGCCAGGATCTTTTCCTTGGCCGGAAACAAACCAAGAAAATCTTCCGTGACCTCTTCAGTATTCAAAAGCAAAAGAAGCGCAAGTGGCCCCTGAACCACTCGAGTCTGTATCTCGATTTTCTAGCTGGAAACCAGAACTACAAGTGTACCCCATGGGGTAATCCGACACGCAATCTGTTCGGCTGGCAGCGTCCCTGTTACCTGCTGGTAGCAGAAGGCTACGCCAAGACCTTCAAGGAACTGATGGAAGAGACCGACTGGGACAGCTATGGCACGGGTAATAATCCAAAGTGCGATAATTGCATGGCTCACTGCGGCTACGAAGCGACGGCAGTGGCGGACACGGTGAACAATCCGATCAAAGCACTGATGAGCAGTCTTCGCGGTCCCCGGACTGAAGGCCCGTTCGCACCTGAGCCAGAGATAACCTACGAAGTCGAAGCGGAAGAGGAACCGGAACTGGAAACGGCGAAGCGGGCAGGATAGCCATTGATGCTGGCCTCACTGCTGGCATTTTCCAGTTTGCTGCTCTGGTTGGGAGTTTTGTTATCACCCGGCAGGCGCTGGCGCACGACTGAGCGGCTTGAGCCTGGCCCTGGAAATCGTGAAGATGACGACCTGAGTGAAATCACAGTGGTCGTGCCGGCTCGCAATGAAGCTGAATTCATACACAAGACTGTAGAGTCCATTCTGATCCAAGGAAAAGGTCACCGAATTATTCTGGTTGATGACCAGTCAGAAGATGGGACGGGTGAAAAGGGCATAGAAGCGGGAAAGGAACGTATTCAAGTTATACCGGGACAACCGCTGCCTGACGGCTGGGTTGGAAAAGTCTGGGCTATGGAGCAGGGAACAAAGCAAGTGGAAACACCCTTATGCCTGCTGCTCGATGCGGATATTGAATTGCGCCCTGGAATGTTGGGCGAATTGAGGAAAAAGCTGAAGGAAGAGGAGAGGGCCTTTGTCTCGATCATGGCTCATCCCCGGTTGGTGACGCTGTGGGAAAAGCTATTCATGCCTGCATTTGTTTATTTTTTCATGCTCCTTTATCCTTTTGCTTCCTCAAATAACCGTAAGTCTAAAGTCGCTGCAGCAGCAGGTGGTTGTATCCTGATAAGGACCGAAGTCTTGCGTTCAATCGGTGGATTTGAACCCATGAGGGGTGCGATTATCGATGATTGCACTTTGGCACGCAGGGTGAAGGAATCAGGAAAGAGTATCTGGCTAGGATTAAGCCATGGTGTCCGTTCCCAAAGGGGAAATGAGAAACTGTCCAGCATATGGAATATGATAGCACGTACAGCGTTCACACAGTTAAATTATTCGACTATTCTCCTAATAGTATGTATATTTTTATTGGTGCTTGCATTCATTGTGCCTATAACATTAATATTTGTTCTTCAATATTTTACATCACTCACAAGTATTCTTGCCATGCTGATGATGGGCATCAGTTACGGGCCGATCCTCTACTATTATAAAATGCATCCTCTTTGGATATTAACATTACCTGCAGTAAGCGTATTATACGGCTTAATGACTGTGAGTTCAGCGATGCGCTATTGGCGAGGAGACCGTTCCCGCTGGAAAGGACGCTCTTATCAGAAAATTAATACGTCCGTAATAAATTAAACAACTAGTCAGTTTTGCTGTCATAAAAAAACCATACAGGATATAAATGATGAAACGAATATGCCTTTTTCTGGCTTTGTATATTGCCACAATCCCATTTACTATTTTATCGGCTGCAGATGAAGCAACAGATACAGATCCCCGCACGGTTATCGAGAATCTCCAGATAAAGATCCTGGATGCGATGAAAGCGGGATACGATGCCGGATTTACCGGACGGTATGAGATTCTCGAGCCTGCGATCCGCGGGACCTACAATATGGAAGCGGTTGCAAGACTAACGCTGGGTCGCTACTGGGGCGATTTGTCGGAAGAACAGAAGAACGAATTTGTAGAGAAATTCGCACAATACGTTATCGCAAACTACGCATCCCAGTTCAAGAAACACAAGGGCGAAGACTTTGAATGGATTGCTGACCAGAATGCCCGTGAGAATGTGCTGGTAGCGCAAACGATCATGCGCAAATCAAATGGCGATGATGTGCCCTTTAATTATATGTTGCGTCACCATGACGGCGAATGGCGGATAGTAAATATTTCGGTCAAGGGGATTAGCGACCTTGCATTAAAGAGAGCTGAGTTCACGACCATCATGAAATCGGACGGCTTTACTGCTTTGCTTGACGAACTGACCGATAAAATTGCAGAGTTCCAGCGTGAAGGTGACGAGCCGGATTCTGAAACTGCCTAGAGCGGGCCTCGAATTCATCGCAAGATTCTAGATACTTGTGATGAAGCATAACATCCTTAGGTATATTCTTTGCCTCCTATTGTGTTTCCTGTTCAGCGCATGTGCGAGTTCTCCAAGTTCACCCGGCGCCGGACAAGCAGAGGTAACCGGCGGCGCTAGCGAACAGGAAGAGGAAGAGGATAACAGGGATAGTATTGAGAATATAAATCGTCCAATTTTTACTTTTAATGATGTCCTGGACCGTTTCATACTCGAGCCTCTTTCAACGCTCTACGAGCATATCGTACCGGATCCGCTGAAAGAGGGAATTGGTAATTTTTTTGATAATGCAGGTGAGATTAACAACCTGTTGAATAATTCACTGCAGGGTAAATGGTCGGAAGCAGCAGACGACCTGGTCCGTCTGACGGTTAATACGACCCTTGGTGCAGGCGGGTTGTTTGATGTGGCCAGCGAGATGGGTGTCCCCCTGAATAATGAGGATTTGGGCCAAACCCTTGCAGTGTGGGGGGTGGGGCAAGGGCCCTACCTGGTTCTTCCATTTGCCGGGCCCAGCACGTTACGCGATCTTCCCGGTCTTGGAGTAACGGTATTCACAAATCCATTACGCTACCTCGACCTGAACGGTCTGCCGACCCAGAGTATTTCCGGGGTCCATGCACGGTACAACGCGCAATCCAAGATCGATGCGATGCGTCTTTCCGCCATAGATCCCTATGTGTATCTTCGTGAAGCCTATTTTCAAAGACGCTTTGATCTGATCTATGACGGCAATCCACCGATCGAGGAACTCTTCAAGGATTCATTTGATGATGAGTTCTTCGATGAGATGGACGATGAGGAAACCAATAACGACAACTAGGCTATGCAGTAAACTTAGACTGAGTATTCTCCTGAAAATTAAATGTATAAGCTCCGCTCTACCCATTCCCTCCTTCTTTACGTTATATCACTATTTTTACTGGCAACGGTTATTTCGAGTTGCGGGAAAAAAGAAACCGGGGCTGCAGCCCGGGAGAATACGATATTGCCCCGCAGTCATTACCCGCAGGAATTATCATGGGCCGACCCGAAGGTGTGTGCAGAGTGCCATGATTATGAGCATGATGACTGGCTTGAGAGCCATCATGCACAAGCCAACCGTCCTATCGTCCGAAAACTGGACCGTCCGCCCTTTACAGTCACCACATTAGTGGATGAAACAGGTGAAGCCTATCGACTAACCCAGACAGGAGCTAGCTTTGCGATCGAACAGACGGATGCGGAACCCGGCACATGGGTATCCGGGCCAAAAGAAGCAGCGGGAGTGATCGGAATAGAGCCTCTCTGGCAGTATTTAATCCCAAAGGAAGGAGGGCGTTTACAGACGCATGCGTTAACCTGGGATCCGAACAATCAGGAATGGTTTAACGTCTTTGGAGACGAAAAGCGCTTTCCCGATGAGTGGGGGCACTGGACACAGCAGGGTATGAACTGGAACTCCAATTGTGCCTACTGTCACATGACCGATTATAAGAAGAATTTTGATGCCAGGGAAAACAGTTATGATAGCACCTGGGTCATGCAGACAGTCTCGTGCATCCAGTGTCACGACGGAATGGAGGAGCATGTGTCCGCAGCACGAAAACCCGGCTATGTGGCACCAACAACGAAACCAGCCGCCAGCCTGTCGATGGAAAGTTGCGCAAGTTGTCACTCCAGAAGAGAGGAGTTGACTGCCGACGGCTTCCATGCCGGCGAGCGCTATCACGACCACTACCGACTAGTCCTGCCGGACCAGCCCTATGTGTATTTTGTGGATAGCAAGGCTAACGAGGAAAACTATGTTTATGCATCCCTGATGATGAGCAGCATGGGGCACAAGGGAGTCACTTGCATGGACTGCCACAATCCACATAGCGGCCAGCTCATTCTCAGTACGGAAGACAATTCGCTGTGTATGCGGTGCCACAGCAATGGCTTGCAGGAGGCTACGATCATTAATCCTCTGGAGCATTCACGTCACGCTGCCGATAGTTCAGGAAACCGGTGCGTTGAATGTCATATGCCGGCACGCAACTACATGCAGCGGGATCCCCGCCGGGATCACGGCTTCACCAGTCCTGATCCGCAATTAACCCTTGATTATGGAGTGCCTAATTCCTGTAACACCTGTCATACTGAAGAAAGCACGGAATGGGCTTTGGAATCTGTGTATGAATGGTATGGACATTCGGACCGACGCCAGGCGGTGGCCCATCGCGCGTCAGTGCTGGACAGGGCATATTCGGGTGACGTTTCCGCAACCACTGATATTCTAAACCTGCTGAAGGAGACTGAAAACACCTACTGGCGGACTACTTTTCTGAGAATGCTCACACCCATAGCAGGGAACGAGGAGGTGCAAAGCATGGCAACGGATGCCTTTGAGAACGGCACTCCGCTGGAAAGGGACGCTGCATTGACCCTGTTAAGCGCAACACCGCAGGGCTATGGGTACATTTGGCAGGCACAGGAAGATGCTGCACGTATAGTCCGTCTTCGAGCCGCAGAAATACTATCCACTGGTAGTAACCTGAAGCCTGCATTGCTAGAAGAATGGCGTGCATTCCTGGATGCAAATTCAGACCGACCGGGAGGAGCCCTGCAACGTGCACAGTTGGCTATGTCAGAAGGTGACATCGCTTTTGCCGAGCAACTGGTTTACCAGGCAGTGGACATGGATGCCCGTAATCCACTTTTGAAATACGATGCAAGTGTCCTGCTGGCGCAATTACAAATGCCTGGGAAGGCACTGTCCATGTTGGAAGATGCACGTGAGGCAGCACCTGATATGGCGCTACTCGCTTATGCCGAAGGTCTCCTAAAAGTGGAAACAGGAGACGTTGCAGCGGCCGAGTTAGCGCTGCGTGAGGCCGTTGCCCTGGATCCCCAACAACCCAGATGGTGGTATAATCTTGCGCTGCTTTTGCAACAGCAGGGAAAAATATCGGATGCGAGACTGGCCTTACGACG
>CAYQCG010000011.1:0-13759 GCA_964415925.1 uncultured Puniceicoccaceae bacterium
ATTACCTCCTTGAAATTCGAGCTGATGCGTTGTGCCACCGTAAGTATACCATGCTCATAATCATGTATTTCCAGCCGTAGGGGGCGCTTTTGTTGTTTCCCGTTCAATACAAAAGTTTGGTGGATAGCTGTGGCAAAGGATCGCTGAAGCTCGTCCTCTTCGTTGTAAAACTCCAGATTGAGAAACCTCCTGTCATCTGCAGCCAAATAAAGTTTCCGGTAGGCCGATATGCTGTTCCGTGCCATTCGGGGATTCTTGTATTCACTTCGGATAATCTCGGTCCTCACTCCCCTGAAGACAGCATAACCCTCTCCAGTGTATTCCCACTCGGACTTGTCATCATCATAAATATCCTCTAGATACCATCCGGTTTCCCCAAGCCAAATATGCTTTCTTTCCTCCAGAGGAACCAGCCCATTTATGCCCAGTTTCGGATCCCGGAGGTATATTTCAGGAATTTTTCCGGGAACTTGTTTCAACATCGCAATTGCCCCCGGCTGCTCCTGGTTCGGCAATATCCGAAAGACACCAACGACCTCGTCTTCATCGTAGCGATAGGCGATGATTAGTCGGTTATTAACGATTTCACCTGTCTTTCTGAAGGTGACAACGTCATAGAGCTCTGCATGCGAGCGTACCGTGAAATGCGCTTCTTCAACCTCCTGAAGAAATTCTTCACCAAACTCTTCAACAGGCCTGAATCCCTGTGTGGCAGCGGAAACAATAAAGATGGCTGCCAGGACAAGCAGCCTGTGAATACGCCTTTCCATAATAGTATAATTTCACATGTTTTATTTTCATGGGCAAATTTTAAATATCCAGATCAGAAAAGTGTGCGATTTGGCATTGTTTTTCCGATAGATTTTCCCATAGTCTGTGGGTTTAACCATGACGCCACCCTAGCTCAATTGGTAGAGCAGCCGCCTTGTAAGCGGCAGGTTACCAGTTCAATTCTGGTGGGTGGCTCCAATCTGCAGACAGATTGTAATTAAAGTTTTATGCATCAAACAGAAGTTTCTATTAAGCTAGCTGCCGATAAAAATGGTAACTCCAAAAATTTAGCTGCATATGTGCTAGACATTCATGAAGATCAATTCAGCAGCTCTATAGTATGGGATGATATTGGAAAGGAAGGCAAGGTGGAGTTAAGGGCTGATGTAGATGCTGGTGAGGGTAGGATTGTTAATAAAGTTATAAAACTTCATGTGGGTAGTTCAATTTCTTTCACAATTACTAGCGAGTGTTATATTGAATTACTGCGACATCATTCGAGTGGCACTATCTCAATTGAGACTAAAGAAAGCTCTCTTGATATTGATCTTAATCATACACAAAAAAAATGCTTGAAAATCTCTATAGATCCGAAGACCGGAGAAGTTGGTTTTAACTACCTAGTTCATTCACCGTATAAACAGGAGAAAGCATTATTTAATTATTATGGCTATCATAAGCCTAAGCCTGATGAAGTTAAATACTGTGTTGAATGTTTAGGTAAAAGTAATACTCCAAGTAATAATCACAGAGTTAAATTGTCTAATATATACCCAAAGCCTGGATCTAAACCATTGCCCTTACTTCCTTTCGACCGGGAAGATAACTGGACTTATGAGCTAAATTCTACCCTTGGATTGAATGAGAACGGTAACCTTATTCTTTCTGCCCGTAAACCGGGTTGTGTCTATTTTTATGGGCCTTCTACAATGTTAATAGAATTACTCTGTTCTCGAGAAGGTGGTCTAGTTAGACTAGCCACACCTGACTACGAGACAGTCGTTGATACTTATTCAAGTTTCAATGATATTGCATATATCATTTCAAGTCCTATTGATAATAGTTTCATATTTTATAATCATACAAATAAGATAATTAAGAATTCTAGCCTTACTCCTGTCCTCAATGTTGATTGGGAGGACATTAACCAAACAAAATTTAGTGGAGCCATAGATGGTTTATATGCTGGACGAATATCCTTCTGGATAGCAAGCAATGAAAACCCCGTTCAAGGCTTACCCATATATCTGCGCTGTAATAAGAATTGTATCATTACTACAACAGTAGATTGCCCCAGGCCAGATATTAAAGGCAAGTCAGATAAGAAATACGCAGCAGGTGCCGAAATCAGTATACCTGATTACTTGTTGCAAACCGCTATAAGTTTCTCCGCTTACATAAAAGAAGCTGATCATTATTATTTGATTGATGAATTGGCCTGCCAGCCATTAACAGAATCTGTGAGGAGTGCCAAATCTTTGGAAAAGGCTCATCATGAAATCTAATTGTTTATAATGAATAATCCTGCCTATATTAGCGAATTAAGTGACGAATGGGGAAATAGGCGAATCTTTGTAAATAAATTATTTGAGCACCTAATTCATCGTAGACGAGTTTCTGAAAAATACCATTTAAGGACTCGTGATAATAGGCTCTATTTTTACAGATGGCTTTTTAAAGAGTATCATTATTTATTAAATGACTCTCATTGTTGGCCTGATTTCGTAAAGCAGGAGTGTAATGAGATATCGAATAATCAGCAGGCAAACTGTGGACCTGTATCGGTATTGATGAAAATTTGTATGGAGAACTTTTTCCGTGTCGATGAGATATGCAATGAGGAAAAATACTATAGTTTCTTATATGGCTTTTATAAAGAGTGGATAATCGGTCATCGCGTTTGCACAGATTTCATTCCTAAATATATTTTGCCTTATTTAAATAGTGCATCGGGATCTTTACAGCCACTGACCAGGTTTTGGGAACTGTTTTATTATGATAATGAGTACTATCAGAAACATTACAATATACTTCAAAATAGTGGAAGAATAGCATTTATAGTAGAAATAATAAATAATTATTTCCAGGATAAACAATATAAACCTGTTATACCGAAACCGTTTTACAGAGAATTATGTCAATTTGCAGAGCATAATAAAATACGTAACCTGACACTTCAAGAAACTTGCGATGAGATCTCACAAGTAAACTACAGTTTTAATGATGAATCATTAGAAGAGGTTTCAACAGTACTTAAAAGTAAGTATAATACAGAAAAAAAAGGCTACATTTCAATATACTCCAAAGTAGAAAGTTGTCGAAATGAATTATTTTACGATCTATTTAAGAAGCCACGATTATACATTATTACTAGTTCAAATTCTGTTACTGGATTAGGTGAAAATGCAAAAATGATGAAACGTGCCTTTAACGCTATTAGTATTAATCCTGTGGTATTGAATGAGGATCTGGCTTTAGTTGAACCAGTTCCAGTTCAATCAGGTGGCTCTAGTTATCAATTTCCACTTAATCGATACATCTTTATTTATACAACAACACCAGATGCTATTCCAGAAGTAGACTATCTAGCAAGAGGCGTTCATGGCCTTGATTGCATAAGAATCGGGTTATTGCTTTGGGAGGTTAGTCAAATACCTCACTCCCATAGACTCACGATGGATATTCTTGATGAAATATGGTGTCCAACTAGCTATGTAACACATATCTACAAGGACTACTTTCCTGGAAAAACTATAACCGTGTGTAAAGGTCTTAACTACCCTGATGATATTAAAGACGATTATCTTTCAGAACTTGGTTATAATAAATCAGATTTCGTGTTTCTAACCTATTTTGATTTCGGCTCATGTATTGAGAGGAAAAATCCTATTGCTGCTGTTAAGGCTTTTAAAGAAGCTTTTGCCCAAAATAATAATGTTAAAATGTTGATTAAGACGCAGAATGTGGACCCTGATCACTGGGGAAATCGCTACAATCGTTGGGCTGAATTAAAACAAGCAGTAGCTGATGATTCTCGTATTACCCTGCTGGAAACGAAATTGGAGTTTAACGATCTCTTGAGATTAGTTAAATCCTGCAATTGTTTTGTTTCATTACATCGTAGTGAAGGTTTTGGGTATGGACTGGCGCAAGCACTTTGGTATGGAAAACCGGTAATACTAACTGGATACTCGGGACCAGTTGACTATTGCACTCCTGACGTTACCATACATGTAAGTTATTCGCTTGTTCGGGTAGAGAAAGGTGAGTTCTTGCACGATACAGAAAATGGAATGTGGGCGGAGCCAGATGTCTTAGATGCATCAGTGAAAATGCGTGAAGTATATGAAAACTACGAAGCCAGCTGTAAAAATGCTAAAGTAGGTATGGAAAGAATCAGACGTAACTATTCGGTAAAATCCTTTTCTTTAACCCTTCAAGAACGTATAGATTATTGTATTAAAACTTATACTTCTTGATTGTATGAAAGAGCATAACAGATTCTTGCACATGCTTTACGATTTATAGTTATACTATATTGATGTCTCACCTTTCATCCAAAATGCGAATTCATATAGATGGCGTATTCAAGGGCACTTACAGTCTCGCTATTGTTAACCGCGAATTTGCAAGAGCTTTGATAGATGCTGGACACTCGGTCAGTCTATCTAGCCCGGAAGAAGGAGTCTTATATGATAGTTATATACAGGCAATACCCGAAATTCACGTTAGATTTGCCGAGCATGAAAAAGGGGAAGAACCTGATTTATATCTGAGAAACAACTGGCCTATTAATACGAAGAATATGCATGGGCGTCGAAAAGGCTTCTTCTGCTTTGCCTGGGAAGAGGAGTTATTTCCATTTGAGTATGTTCAGATGTTTAATAATGATTTAGATTTTGTAGCGGTGACATCAAGTTTTGTTCGTAAGGCACTGATTACTTCAGGAGTGACCATTCCTGTCTATGTAACTGGAAACGGAGTGGATCATGTTTTAAGATATAACACGGCAAATATAAAAAGTCTTGAAAGGGCCAGTAATTGTTTCCGTTTTCTACATCTATCATCATGCTTTCCGCGGAAAGCACCCGAAATTCTAGTTAATGCTTTTCTCGAAGAATTTAGTAGCCATGAGAATGTAGAGTTGGTGATTAAAACTTTTGATAATATCCACAATCAATTAAACGAAATCGTCGCGAAGGCTTCGCAAAACAAAGTAAACTTACCCAAAGTACGTATAATAAAGGAAGACTATTCATTTGCGCAGATTAATTATCTTTACAAAACGGCTGATTGTTTTGTCTTAGCATCTCATGGGGAAGGCTTCGGCTTACCACTTGCTGAAGCCATAGTATGGAAAGTGCCTTGTATTACAACTGCCTATGGCGGACAGATGGATTTTTGCAACGAAGATACAAGCTGGCTGGTTTCTTATACACGTGGGCCTTCAGCTTCACATGTAAAAGGAGTTGATGGAACCTGGGCAATCCCATCCTCAGAAGACCTGAAAAACAAAATGCGATCAGCATATACTTCCAGTGTGGAAGAGCGTAAAACAATTGCAGAAAAAGCAATGCAAGCAGTATTACCAAAATATGAATGGAAGACAGTTGGACACCGGTTTATAGATTCATTAAATCATTTAAAGAGCACTGATTTGTCAGATAATAGTATTGCAATCGTTACTACGTGGAAAGAAAATTGCGGTATAGCGACCTATTCCGAGCAACTCTTAACTACTTCGGTTTTTCGAAATAAGGTAAAATCGATCATGGCACGTAGAAGTTCAAAGCTTGTTGAAACGTTGTCAGATCCTGATTTCAGTGATCTCTCGATAATTCCCGCCTGGTGGCAACACTCCCAAGGTATGGATAATTTATGTAGCGTTATTCAACAAGATGATAGTGAGTTTTTTTGGCTACAACATCATCCCGGATACTTTTCTGAAAGTGATACAATCCGTATAGCAGACTCCATTAAAGGCAAAAGCGGTCGTTATGGTATTATCAGTTTGCACAATATTATAGAATTAACGGAGCAATGGACATCTCTTGAATGCCTTAAAAGGTTTGACTTAGTTTTTGTGCATACGGTGCAGGATGTTTCCACACTCTCGAGTAGAGGTATTGAAAATGTTTATTGCATACCTCATGGCATCAAAGCCCTTAACCGAAACTCAATTAAATCTTATAATTCAGAAAGCCTAAAAATCGGTACCTTCGGATTTTTACTTCCTCACAAGAACACACATTTACTTCTTGCGGCATTTAAAATTCTCAGACTAATGAACATACCAGTCGAATTATGTATTTTGTCTGCGCTACATAGTAACCCGATTTCTTCTACACTCCAGATACAGATTGAGTCGCTTATCAGGTTTTGGGAGTTGGAAGATTACGTATGTTTTAAGACTGAATTTCTTGAGTATGACAGCATTATAGAGATGCTTAGAGAATGTGATTTACTGGTTTTTCCATATGGCGATACAAACGAAGCAGCAACTGGTGCAATGCGTGTAGCCTTGTCATCGAATGTGCCTGTCTTGTGTTCGGATTCTTCTATTTTCGATGAATTCAAGTCAGTTACTCATAGGGTAAACTCTGTGTCCCCCGAGATTTTGGCTGAAGCTATTATTCAGTTATTATACAACAAAAGTTTGCTGCATTATCATGATTCTATAAAAGAAAAATTCACAGAGCAATTCTCATGGAATGCTGTAGCCAGTAGGTATTTGGGTCATATGAGAATCTTATTGGAGAAGGAGTAATGGCTTCCGGAGTACTGACTTTGCCTCACGACGGCCAGATCCTTGGCGAATCGATAGAGGCGTTCATTATTAAATGCCGTGAAGTGTTTCTTGCGAGTGGGGAGAAATTTCCCGACTCGTTGGAAATGGCAATTGAAAGGCTTATCCAGTCGGGGACTAGTCGCATGGTAGTCTTTAATCAATTGTCTAAATTGTATGGAAATTATAATCAGATTAATTTCGATACGCTTATATTGGATACACTTTCTCAGAGATCAAGTGGAGTTATTTGTGAAGACTTTATTCTTCAGGATAAGAATTCAATCAGCGACCGGATGAGTTTTCTCTATCGTCAGGTTCTGGGGCGTGAGTTAACTCACTTTGAGCGACTCAAAGCTGACTTTGTATATCTTGATAGTCCCGAAGTATGGGAAAATATTTTCTTAGATCTCTCTATTAAAGCAAAGGCCATTGGGCGTAAATTTGAACGCATATCCCTCAACCAGATGAAAGAAGTACCAGCTTACGATAAACCGGAAACACTTATTCGGGGAAATACATTCTCAAATGATGGAAAGCCGCTTATTAATATAATCCAACTGATTGAAAAAGATCGGTATGTGATAGGTGAGAACGTTGAGTTGAAAGTATCAAAGTCAGAAAATGGCAGGATCTTCTATTCCCGTTCGGACCTGTTAATTAAGGAAAGTAAGGTTTCTCAAATAGGTCCTTTTCTGGAGGGTCCCGGAAAAAATCTGGATTCAGGAAAGTGGATTCTAGATGTAGATATAATGCAGGAGCCGGATGTCTGTCTTGAGTTGGAAGTTAGTGCAAACTCAGGATTAAGTGAATTAACTGCATTGACTTTCTTTGGTGACTTGGAGGGTAAGTTTATCTTTGAAGTCAGGCCGGAACATTTAATGGTTTCAGTAAGATTAAAGCCTGTGGAAATGAAATTGTCTTCGAACTGGATCTCATTCAAGCGGCTCAACCTCACCCGCTTAGAAGGATAGAACAGTAATGAGTCAGGCAACCGTAAACAGGGAGTTTAGGAAATTGGTCAAAGAAGCTCGATTGCTAAGCCGTCAAATGGAATGGGCCAAAGCTGCTTCCTTCTATGAAAAGGCGATTGAATTAAACACAGATGATGCTGGTGTTTACTTAGCTCTCGGTCACATGTATAAAGAACAAGGGAAATTAATAGAGGCGGATAAACAATATGCTAAGGCTGCTGTTATCAATCCCACAGAATCTGATGTGTATCTGCAAATTGGCCACCTGCGAAAGATTATGGGTGAGCTAGACGCCGCAATGGATAATTATGCAAAAGCAGTTGAGCTTGCAAAAGAGACTAACCTAAAAGTTGAAAAGGCTGCTTACGAGGAGCTTATGAACTTATATAGGTATAATTATACATTATTTATATGGTCCTAACTAATCATGTTGACCTTAAGACACAGCAAAGGCTGGTCTTTATACATCTGCCTAAAACAGCAGGAAAATACATTACTAATGTTTTTAAATCACAATTTCCTGATTCAGAATGCCTGATTTTTTTATTCGACGATATATTCTTAAAAAAAATCAAAAATTGCAATGTTTCGAATTTACACTTCTTTGCAGGACATTTAAGCGTGCGTTACATTGATACCATTCCTTCCCCAAAGTTTATCTTCACATTCTTACGTGAGCCTGTGGATAGGATTTTATCGAGTTACTGGTATTGGCGACAAGAGCATCCTGAAGCTGTAATAGGTGAATTTCCAAAAGAAAAATTAACACGACAGGACATGCCATGGGATCTTGACCTAATGAGAATACTATCTGACGAAAGAGATATTAAGAAATACAAGGAAATTAAGAATGCGCAAGCAGCACAGCTTGCTGATAGCATACATGAGAGGACAATATTTGATGATAGGAAGCTTGCCGAGAAGGCTATAGAATTTATAGTAGATAAATTATCTTACGAAGGACTCTATAATCAATTAGAAGAGGATATTCAAAGTATTCTTAAATTAAATAATTTGAAGGTTGCAGCTGATAATAAAGTTGTTAACCCGACTCTTTTCAGGAAATACCGTAATGATTGTAGTTCAGAATTATTACAAATGATAGAAAGTACGAACAAAGCTGACTTTATGGTATATAACCATGTCCTGAACCATAAAAATAGAGGCTAAACTTTTATATGATTGACGATTTTCCAGTTCTCTCGAAATACATATCAAATAATTTTGACAGTATTGAGGGATGGTGTTCTGCACCGCTATTCACTTTTCTTAGTGAGGTGCAATTATACTTTAACAAAAATAAGCTAGTAGGTTCTAACTACGAAATCGGCGTTCACCATGGAAAACTGCTTCTTGGTCTGCATAACCTCAATCCAACGGTGTCGACTGTTGGTATGGATTTATTTGACTTGCAGAGACTTAACTTTGATAAATCCGGCTGTGGTAATCGGATAGTTACAGAGAAAAATATAGCACAATATGCGGCGAATCCACATAAAATAGATCTACTGGAAGTTGATTCACTCAGTCTGAATATGAAACGTATTATTGAGCTGGAAAATAGTTATGGGCTTGCTCAGTATTTCAGTATTGATGGTGGTCATTCAGTCGAGAACACAATGAATGATTTCATGATAGCTCAAGAACTGATTGGAATCGGAGGTGTAGTCATGGTTGATGATTATTTTAGCCCTCGCTGGCCTGGAGTACATGAAGGTGTTACTAGGTGTTTTTATTCGAATAAAAGTAAGTTGGTTCCTTTTTCTATTATGTATAACAAAGTTCTGTTTGCCCAACCTAGTTTCCACATGGAGTTATTTAAGTTAATATTAACAACAAGTAGAAAGATTGGAAAGACAGCCTTGGAGCTTAAATTGCTAAATTCCCCAGTAGTATTCATTAAACCATAATTTAAAGTCATTTGGATATATCACAACTGCAACCTTTCAGTGCCTGGGATGATTGCCATAGTGTAAGTTCATTAAATGAGCTTTTCAATAATAATAAAAGTAAGCTGATTATAGATAAGTCTTGTAATGAGCTTTGTGGGTTAGCTTTTGATCCTGTATACTTAGCAAGTTTTAAGGATGTGACTCTGTATCCTCAGCAGGGAATAATAAGAACCCGGGATAACTTTTGTATAACGGAAACTGTAGAGCTTTCTATCGCCAATAGTTACAACAAGCAAATACATCGGATTGCAGGTTATTCTGATAGAAATTGTAAAATCATAGATAAGACAGTGCTTTTGCTATGGAATTGGGCTTCAAGAAATTATTACCACTGGCACGCTAACTGCCTGCCTTGTTTGCAACTTCTGCATGATTTAGATATTTTTAAAACTACTCTTATACTTACACCAGAGTTAACTGATTGGCAAAGAGATTCGCTGGAATTAATAGGGATTAAGGATAGCCAATTACATATCGCAGATGCAATTTCACCGATCAATGTGACAAACGCTATCTATGTTTCATTTCTTAAAAATCAGAATGGTCTCTTCCCATCCATAATAAAAAGCACAATGCAAAATATTCGTCATCGCGCTATCTCAGCAAATGAAATCATACTTACAGATGAAAAGCTTTATCTAACAAGATTTGATTCTGGTAATCGGATCTGTCTTAATGAGGGAGAATTAATAGACCGACTCCGCACAAAAAACTATCGTATTGTTACCTTGCAAAATTGGCCTTACAGGGAACAAATCAAGTTATTTGCCAATGCCAAAGAGATCGTAGCTCCACATGGTGCTGGACTCGTTAATTTAGGTTTTTGTAAAGATACCAAACTTCATGAACTTATACCAGTAAACAAGTCAGGAAAGTTATTTGAACGTCTTGCGTTACACATCGGAATTGATTACTCCTCGACGAAATATGAGTTAATGGACAAAACGGACTTGAACTGGCGTATTAATGACATGGATTCATTAGTGAGTTGGCTATGACTTTCTTAATAAAGTTCATTCCCAGAAATCATTGTTAATTTTTTAACGACTCTTTTACGGATAAAGAGACTAGACATGAGGTTGCTATGTAGATATTTTGGACTTCAAACGTTTTTATCATTAATTTGTTCAATACTATGAAAATTACAGTCATACTCATTTCTTTACTGATGTTTATCTCTTCATTTGTCACTGCACAAGATGTTGTTGTCGATGGTAACCTTGATGTCACTGGTAATAGTAATTTCCAGGGGCCGATGGAACTAGATCGTGCTGACGGGCCTGCTTTACTTCGATTAAGAGGCAATACCCCGGGCGGTCCTGACGTTGCCGGACTTTTCCTCATTGACGACTCAAATAATGCCAATGGGGAGCGCTGGGTGTTTCTTATGCTTGATGAAGATACTCCCAACAGACCGAGCCAATTCACGATAGCTTACAAAGATACGGGGGGATTTGTCAGTGTTATGGAGATGACAAAAGCTGGCAATATAGGAATGGGGACTGGCCAACCACAAGCTAAGCTTGATGTTAATGGAACTTTCCTTGCTCGTGGACAAGCGGATATAAATACAATTGTCCGAAAAGGTGATATCCAAATGGGTAGCTTCACTAACTAATTTCTATTTCAGTTTGATCTTCTAAACCATCCATGATTATGGGTGGTTTTTTAATGCTTTTTTCTACATTATGGTACATTAGTCTTATTGGAAAGTTTGCCCGATGGTGTAATGGTAGCACGACGGGTTCTGGCCCCGTTAGTCTAGGTTCGAGCCCTAGTCGGGCAGCCATCTGTTTACTAACACGTAAGACTGTGCTCCGGAAGTTCGACTGGTTGTTCTATATGCATGTAAGTCTATGCTGCTGGGCTACTTTTCGCCGCTTATAATTTGCCAAAGCGTTTTTGGTATCTCAGACTGATGGATTATGCTACTTTTAAAGAACAAAGCTGACACTCGTTCAGGACGTATTGTGGTATCGATTCTATTTATCCTGATCGCCTTGGCCGCGAGTGCCTACTTCTTCCTTGCACCACCTTCCGGGCAGGTGGAACAGAGCAGGGAAGGTGGGCCGCCTCCCGTTTTGGTGACTCGAATCGAAACCGAAATCATTGATGAAACGCTGGAAGCACTTGGGAACGTTCTTGCCAACGAACAGGCTACGCTCATTGCAAAAGTAACCGAGCGGGTAGATTCTGTTTATTACAGCGACGGTGAATATGTCGAAGCGGGAAAACTGCTGATCCAGCTTAATGACGAGCAACAAAAGGCCGCTCTGGCTGAAGCCCAGGCTCAGTTGGATGAACGTGAGAGGCAACTCAGCCGCGTGCGCGAGGTGGAGAGTTCCGGTGCTCTCTCCCGCTCGGCAATTGATGAGGAACAGACCCGCTTCACCATGTCTCAGGCACGGCTGGATCTGATTCAGTCAGACCTGAACGACCGGCAGATCCGGGCACCGTTCGATGGCTTGCTCGGTTTGCGGAATATCAGCCCGGGGGAGCTTGTTACACCGAATAAGGCACTTGTAACGATCAGTGACCTGACGCCCATCAAAGTGGACTTCACCGTTCCTGAGCGCTACATCGGGGCAATACACGAGGGGCAGAGAATCTATGCCACCAGTATTTCTTATCCGGACAAGGAATTCAGCGGCACGATCCGTTCAATCTCCCCGATTGTGGATTCGATCAGTCGTGCAGCACAAGCCAGAGCGTTTATTTCGAATGAGGATACACTACTACGACCCGGCATGTTGCTTCAGGTTAACATCAACTTGGGGCAACGTGAGCGCCTGACGGTTCCAGAGAGCGCTTTAAAACCGGTCGGCAACCGAACTTTTGTGATGCGTCTGGATGAGGAAAACGTTGCCCACGAAGTGGAGGTGACGATTGGCGAACGTTATGTCGGCAAGGTCGAAGTTGCCTCAGGGTTGGAGAAGGGGGATACAGTCGTAACCCACGGGTTTAGGGCACGTCCCGGCCAACAAGTAGCTGTGAAAACGGAAGATGAAGTTTTCACTGCTTCATCAAACGAGTCCTGAGTCACGCAGGTATGCATATTTCTGAACAATCCGTCAAGCGGCCGGTTTTTGCCACCGTCCTGAGCATGCTCCTCGTTGTGTTGGGTGTCTTGTCTTACCAGCAATTGGCAGTTAGAGAGTATCCCAATATCAACCCACCGATTGTTTCAGTCGAAACTGACTATATTGGTGCTTCCGCAGCAGTGGTTGATACACAGATAACACAACTTCTGGAAGACCGCATTTCCGGGATTGAAGGAATCCGCAGTATTTCCTCGACCAGCAAAGACGGTGAGTCTGAGATCAGTATTGAATTCGAACTGAGCCGGGACATCGATTCCGCGGCAAATGATGTTCGCGAGCGGGTGGGACGGGCGCTGGACAACTTGCCTGAAGAGTCAGATCCTCCCGAAATTTTCAAGGTAGGCTCCAGTGGCGATGTCATCATGTGGTTGAATCTCGCCAGTGAGCGTCTCAATGGTCTGGAACTTACGGACTACGCTGCACGGTATTTGGTCGACCGGCTTTCCACGGTCAACGGTGTTGCAAGGGTCAGGATCGGAGGGTCCCGTGAGTATTCCATGCGTGTCTGGCTGGACCGTGAAGCAATGGCCGCCCGTGGAATTACAGTTCAGGATATCGAGAATTCGTTGCGTTCGGAAAATGTCGAGTTGCCGGCTGGACGGGTGGAATCAACGGACCGGTATTTCACGGTGCGGACGGAGCGTAATTACGAAACCGAGAATGATTTTCGGCAACTCGTGGTTGGTGAAGGCATGGAAGGACATCTTATCCGTTTGAGCGAAGTGGCTGATGTCCGGATCGGGGCAGTAGAGCACCGTCAGGAGTTGCGTGGCAACCAGCAGGATATGGTCGGTCTTGGGGTGGTTCCTCAATCGACAGCCAACACTCTCGAAGTTGCACGGCTCGTTAAGAAGGAGGTGGCTGAGATTCAGGACTCACTGCCCGAAGGCACACGGATTTTTGAGAGTTTCGACCGAACCGTATTCATCGAGCAGTCGATTAACGAGATATACAAATCGCTCTTCATCGCATTAATCCTCGTCGTGATGGTGATCTTTGCCTTTCTCGGGAGCATTCGGGCAGTTTTGATACCGGCTATAACGGTTCCGATTTCACTCACTTCTACGTTGATTTTCCTGAATTTCATGGACTACTCGCTGAACTTGCTGACTCTACTCGCGTTATTACTGGCAATAGGGCTTGTAGTGGATGATGCGATTGTGGTTCTGGAGAATA
>CAYQCG010000012.1:0-13678 GCA_964415925.1 uncultured Puniceicoccaceae bacterium
CTCAAAAGTCTCTTGAGCGAAAATTACTCGATGATCGCATATCCGCGCTGGAAGGCAGGCTGGAAGTCGCGATTACTGAAGAACGTTACGAGGAAGCGGCGGTTCTGCGCGATCAAATCTCAGATATGCGGCTACAAGCCGATAAAGTTGAACACTAGCATAAGGGATATAAGGTAGATGCTTTAGCTTGCCTGTCTCGTCTCGGGGATTAACTTCTTCAGTTTGCGTATTATTATAAACGCATATCATGTAACGTCAGCTTATATGAACCGTTCTATTCTGATAGCCATTTTATTTTCACTCGCACTGGTGGGCTGGATGCTCTCCGGAATGCTGAATGGTGAACAGGAGGAGACAGCAGAACCCCCTAAACGCCCAAATCAATTAAAAGTCAAAGTAAGACATTCTGAAGCCAGTTTCATACAGCGACAGGTTTCCGTCCCAGGCAGGACAGCACCTGCTCGCAGGGTTACACTCAAAGCAGAAACGGAGGGTACCGTGGTTTCGACTCCGGCGGAAAGAGGCCAGTCCATGTCCTCAGGCAACCTGCTTGTTGAGCTCGGGCTGGATAACCGGAAACTTCAGCGGCAGAGAGCAGAGGCCTTGCTGGAACAGCGTCGCCTCGAATATGAGGCAGCCCAGCGGCTCCGTAACAGGGATCTTCAGTCTGAAGCCGAGGTGGCCGCTGCCAGTGCCTTGTATGAAGAGGCAAAGGAAATGCTTGAATCCGTTGAACTGGATATCCTTGATACCCAAATTCGTGCTCCTTTTAACGGCATTTTGAGTGACCGTATGGTTGAAGTGGGCGATTTCGTGGCTGTCGGCGATCCCGTTGCTGCATTTATTGAAATAGACCCGCTTAAGGTTTTGGGATACCTCACGGAAAAAGAGATTGTTCAAGTACGCTTGGGGGACATCGGTACTGCTGTTCTCAATACTGGCGAGGTCCTGGAGGGGAGAATTCGCTATATCGCCCCGGACGCGGATGAGAGCAGCCGCACCTTCCTTGTGGAGCTTTGGGTGGACAATCCGGATCGGATTCCCGCAGGTGTCACCGCAAACCTGGAACTGCCAACGGATCAAATAAAGGCACACCGTATTTCACCTGCTTATGTGACCTTGAATGAAGCAGGTGCTTTCGGGGTAAAACTGGTCGATGAACAAGGCACTGTCCGTTTTGCGGAAATCAAATTGGTGAAAAGTGACACGGATGGGCTCTTTGTCAGTGGTCTTCCTGATCAGGCACGTATCATCACACTCGGACAGGGGTTTGCCGTTCCCGGTGAAAAAGTGGCCACTGAGCTGGAAGATTCAACTGCGGATAACACCTCCAATGTTGAGTCCCTAACGCCGATTTCTGCAACGTGGTAGACGCAATAATCAGTTACAGCCTGCACCACAAGCGGACTGTCCTGATGGTGTTGCTCCTGCTCCTTGTCAGCGGGTTTGCCTCTTACAACGCCATTCCAAAGGAATCTCAGCCCGACATCAGCATTCCTTTCGTTACCGTTTCTGTACATCACGAAGGCATTTCGCCCGAAGATGCGATCCGTCTGATCGTGCGCCCGCTCGAAACCGAGCTTCAGGGTCTTGAGGGCTTGAAAGAAATGACCTCTTCTGCTGTTGAGGGTAATGGTTATGTGACTTTGGAATTTGAAGCGGGTTACGATATCGACACTGCTTTGCAGGATGTCCGTGCGGCTGTAAATATCGCTGAGGCCGATCTGCCTGAAGAATCCGATGAGCCGGTCGTTAACGAGATCAATGCTTCGGATATGTTCCCTATGATCGTGGTGAACCTTTCCGGTGACGTCCCGGTCAGGACACTTATACAGATCGCCCGGGACTTACAGGATGAACTGGAAGCGTTTCCAGAGGTTTTAGAGGTGGTTATCGGTGGTGACCGCGAAGATGTCGTAGATGTGGTGGTCGATCCCTACGTCTATGATAATTATAACATCAGCGCGGAAGAACTCTTCGCTTTCGTCGGCCGCAATAACCAACTTGTAGCCGCCGGAGCCATTGATACTGGAGTGGGTCGCATGCCCGTAAAAGTCCCGGGATTGTTTGAAGATCTCGAAGACATCCTCGCCCTCCCCATCAAAGCTGAGAATGACCGCGTTATTGAAGTCGAGGATCTCGCAACGGTCCAGAAAACCTTCAAGGATGCGGAAGAGTATGCGCGCGTAAACGGCCAGCCAGCGGTGACTTTGGAAGTTAAAAAAAGGGCTGGGGAGAACATCATTTCAGCCGTCCAGAAGATCCGGGCCCAGGTTGCTGAATCCAGCCAACTGTGGCCGGAGGGCATTGAATACAGCTTTACGCAAGACCAGTCCGAGGAGATCAAGGTCATGCTGTCTGATCTGCAGAACAATGTGCTCAGCGCGGTTATCCTGGTCATGGTCGTCATTATTGCAATTCTCGGCATGCGCACGGCTGTTCTGGTTGGGGTGGCTATTCCCGGTTCATTCCTCACCGGTATCCTTGTCCTCGACATACTTGACCTGACCATGAACATTGTCGTCCTTTTCAGTCTGATTATGGCGACAGGGATGCTGGTCGACGGAGCTATTGTAGTGACAGAGCTGGCTGACCGTAAAATGAATGAGGGCAAGAGCCGTTTTGACGCCTATCTGATTGCCGCCAAGCGTATGGCGCAACCCATCATTGCCTCCACGATTACGACTCTTGTTGCGTTCATGCCCTTGCTCTTCTGGCCTGGGATGGTGGGCGAGTTCATGAAATACTTGCCCATCACGCTCATATGCACGCTCAGCGCATCACTTTTCATGGCAATGGGTTTTGTGCCCACCCTTGGATCTATTTTTGGTCAGCCGGGTCCAGCCAGTAAGAGCGCAATGAGGAGCCTCGCTGCTGCCGAAGGGGGTAATTTAGATGAATTGCATGGTTTAACAGGTGTCTATGTGCGCGTTCTCCGACGCTTGCTTAAGGCACCTATCGTAGTGGTCCTTGTTGCAATATTCGCCTTCCTCGGTTCAATTTTTCTCTACACTACATTTGGCAAAGGGATTGAATTTTTCCCTGATGTAGATCCCGAACGGGCGCAAGTCCAGGTCCGGATGCGTGGCAACTTGTCAATCGACGAAATTGATTCCGTCATGCGTGAAGTGGAAAACCGGATTATCGACATCGACGGAATTGAAACAGTCTACACTCGATCCAGTGTCGGATTCAGGGGTGGAGGAGGACAAGACCTCCTAGAAGACACGCATGGCCTCATGCAGATCGAGTTCCTCGATTGGTGGAAGCGCCGTTCCGGTAAGGAAATTATCGAGGAAATGCGTGAGAAGACCGCCGACATTCCGGGTATCCTCATAGATATTGCCAAGCAGGAGGCTGGACCTCCGGTCGGTAAGCCGGTCAGGGTTGAACTCTATGCTCCGGACGAGGCCTTGCTGATCGAGTCTATAGCTTTACTGAGAGAGAAGTTTGAGAGCATGGAGGACCTTCAGGATATAGTCGATTCACGCCCTGTTCCGGGTATTGATTGGGTTCTTGATGTCGATCGCTCGGAAGCTGCTCGCTATGGTGCGGATGTCACTATGGTGGGAAATCTCGTTCAGTTTGTGACAACCGGCTTGGTCGCCGGATCCTACAGGCCGGATGACAGCGATAATGAAGTCGATATCCGGTTACGATATCCGCTCGGTAGTCGTGAACTCAGTCAACTGGAGGATCTGCGTGTAAATGTGGCCGGTGTCATGATCCCCATAACAAATTTTGTTGAACGCAAGCCTGAACCCAAAGTCGGTACGATCAATCGGACCGAAGCCAAACAGATGATGTATGTCGGTGCGGATGTCGAACTTCAGCCCCAGGCAGCGATCAATAACGAGGCTTTGCGTGAATGGCTGATTGCGGAGGAACCTTTTGATTCGCGTGTTGAGTGGCGATTCCGCGGTGAAGACGAAGAACAGCGTGAAGCACAGGCATTTCTCGGGAAAGCCTTTGCGGTGGCACTTTCGGTTATGGCAATTGTTCTCGTGACCCAGTTCAACAATTTCTACCAGGCATTTCTGATTCTCACAGCAGTCGTGTTTTCTACCCTCGGTGTGTTCCTAGGTCTTCTGCTTACCCATCAGCCATTCGGTATTATCATGAACGGGATCGGAGTCATCTCGCTGGCAGGAATTGTGGTCAATAATAACATCGTTCTGATCGATACCTTTGTCCACCTGCATGCGCAGGGTATGAGCACAATGGATGCAGTCCTGCGTACTGCCGCTCAGCGCTTGCGTCCCGTCATGTTGACCACGGTCACAACAATTCTGGGACTTATGCCCATGGTTCTCTCAATGAATATTGATATTATAGGCAGGGATATCAGTTTTGGTGCGCCGTCTACCCAGTGGTGGGTCCAGTTGGCGACCTCGGTTGCTTTTGGCCTGGCCTTTGCCACTCTCCTGACACTAGTTCTTACTCCGGCACTCCTCGTTTTACGTGAGCATGTCAGCAATATTTTTAGGAAGGCTTGATTACTACTCCACCAGTATTTTCTCAGCAGCTGCCAGGCCTAATGTGATGACGCCACGGTCATATATTCTGAGTGAGGCGGCATCAGCGACCTGACTGCGTTCAATCACCATTACCTCCGTTTCTGGCCGCAGTCCCTGATTGTCGATGAATTTCAGGAATTCCGGATCCTGGTCTGTAATCCGGCTGATGCGATACTTCTCGTCCATTTCGCAATTGGCCAGACTCTCCAGTTGCCTTTCATCAATCGAGCCCGAGGCAGTCGGGATTGGATCTCCGTGCGGGTCTGATTTTGGATAACCTAGAAATGCATCCAGCTTGTCCAGAACCCGGTCCGAAATGGCATGCTCCAGTTGCTCCGCCTCTTCGTGAACCGCTGACCAATCCAGCTCCAGAGTCTTAACCAGAAACAGCTCGATCAGGCGATGCCTCCTGAGAATACGCAATGCGGCCGCTACTCCACGGTCAGTTAGACGGACTCCGATGCGCGGCTCATAATCCAGCCAGCCATCGTTATCCATAGACTTCACCATGGTGGTTGCCGTTCCCGGGACAACACCCAGCGCACGAGCCACCACGCCCATCCCGACGGGTTCATCACCTGCAGCCAGCTGGGCTATGTATATCTTCTTCAGGTAATTCTCTACAGTGCTGCTGGGCATTCGGGCAGCACGCTAGGAACTAACTGCAAGAGGGGCAATGCTTATCGAAATGAACTAGCTGGAAGACTCAAGAGCAGCCAGAGCATCCTGTGCCTGAGTTACCGGTGTGGCTTTAAGGTCCCTCCAGGTAATTTTTCCGTCAACAATCAGGAAACTTTGGCGACTGTGCAATGTACCATCCCGGATCATATCGACACCAAAAGCTTTCCCCACTTCATTTTCGGTATCGGCCAAAAGGGTGAAGGGCAGATTGTGCTCTTTCCTAAAGGCTGCCTGAGTTTCGACATCATCAATCGATACGCCAATTACCCGCAAGCCTTTGTCAGTCAGATCAGCAAAGTGATCACGCAGGTTGCAAGCTTGCTTGGTGCAGCCTCCAGTAAACGATTTCGGATAGAAATATACCAGAGTCGGTCCCTTTTTGTATACTTTACCCAGTTCTAATTTTTTACCGGTGTCTGTGAGTGAGGATACCTCAGGAGCATCATCCCCGACATTCAAGGGTTTTGCTTGTAAGGATGTAAACAGGAACAATGTTACGGCTGTCAGGCCAAATAATGTTTTCATAGATTTATGGGTTTAAGTTATGAGACGAGTTGTCCGTAGGTTTGAGATGAAATTCAATGTAATTATTCCCACTATTGATATAGTTCAGTCTGGAAGGCAAATGACGAAGGAATATTCTTCGCGATACGGTTCTAGCGGGTTGCCCAAACAGGTGAGCTTTCGACGTGTCCAACAAGCTCACGGGTCGTTCGTTCCAGTCTATTAGCCAGTGTCTCTATTATTTTCTCTGCGGTTTCGGGTTCGTTGGTGACTAATTCTCTCAAGTTGGGATAGTATTTGTGCTTCAATTGTACAGTTGTTTTTGCCCGAATTGTACAAGTACGAGGCTTGTTTAATATATCCCCCATTTCTCCGAATATTGTTCCCGGGTAGGTCAAGACAGCCAGAAGGACGTTGTCCTTGTGTACCTCAAGGGTTCCTTCCTCCAGAATGTAAAATCCACGACCCCGCTCCCCCTGTTGAATGATGATTTCACCGGGACGGTATTCCAGATGGCGTTCAAACCCTTCCTTGGATTCAGCTTCCCGTGTTTCCATTTAATTTAGCTTCAATATTGATTGCAGAAGCGCAAGCTTACTTGTTGTTACTCGTCCCTGTTGTTTCGGGGTGAAGAAATTCATAGAGCTTTTCAGCACTCTGCAAGCCGATCCCCTCAACCTCGGAAAGTTCCTCTACACTGGCAGAACGTAATTTTTGCAGGGTTTTAAAATGCTTCAAAAGGGCTTTTCTTCGAACAGGCCCAATCCCCTCAAAATCATCCAGTATTGTCTCCCGGATGCGGCGTCCCCGCAATTCGGCATTATAGGTATTGGCAAATCGGTGCGCTTCATCACGCAGGCGCTGCAATAGTTGGAGTTCGGGTCGGGAGGCGGGAAGTTTTAATGGTTTACGCCCATCGCTGAATACTATGGTTTCTTCCTTTTTGGCCAAACCGATAAGTGGCGGTGCCTCAATCCCTTCAGAAATAAATCCTTTCAAGGCGGCACTGACTTGACCGACTCCTCCATCAATTACAATAAGATCGGGAAATTTTCGCCCTTCATCCATCAACCGTTGATAGCGTCTTCGAACAACTTCCTCCATTGCGCGGAAATCATCATTCCCGACAAATGATTTTATTTGATAGCGTCTGTAGTTGGCTTTGGCCGGAAGCCCTTCAAGAAATTGCACCATCGAAGCAACACAGTAGTTCCCAGAGATATGCGATATGTCAAAACACTCCATGGTTTCAGGAACGGTGGGCAGTTCGAGTGTTTCTTGCAGTCCTTCAAGTGCTTGAGAGCCGCTGTCCATACGGACCGTATTCCGGACAAATTTTCTCGTCCGCCGGATAGTGGTTTCAAGTGTGCCGGCCAGGTCGCGCAGCTCAGCAGCATTTTCATATCTTTTTTCTTCAGCAGCTTTTTGCATTTCTTCCCGTATTTCTTTCAGCCACTCGCGGGACTTACCCTCAAGAAAAACACAGGCTTCCTCGACTCGCTTCCTGTAGGCTGTTTCATCTACAATATTCGTATGACCATAAATTTCGCCGCGAACATCATCATATAGCTGCCAGCGCCCATCCTCCAGTCTCTTCGGATTGGAATCTCCCAACAGGATACCGAATTTTCGGCGCATCTCATGAAGTGTCTTACGAAGAAGGCCAGAATGGGCAAAAGGACCGAAATAAAGAGAGCGCTCATCATTACGGACTCTTGCCAGGCGAAATCTGGGCAGGGCTCTTTCCAGGTCGACTCGAACCAGGAGAAAACGCTTATCATCGGTGAAATCCGTATTGTATTTTGGCTTCCATTCCTTAATCAGACGCCCCTCAAGTAGTAATGCTTCAGCCTCATTCTTTACTTCTATAGTCTCAAAGTCATAGATCAGGTCCAATAGCGCCGAAATTTTTGGTTGTTGCATCGCCGGGGTACGTCTCCCGGGCTGGAAATACGTTGAAACTCGTTTCTTTAAATCTTTCGCCTTTCCTACATAAAGGACGCTGCCCAGGCGGTCTTTCATCAGATAAACTCCTGGTTGATGCGGAAGTGTTCTGACTTTTTGTTTGATTTTACTTAGGTCACGAGTTGGCATTTCTTCAAAAAAGCACTAGTATAATTTGAAATATATTAACAATTAACTGCTAGCAATCAATCGGATAGCCTTTTACGCTAATGATTTCCAATACCGCACGTGTCGAACTTCTCTGTATCGGAGATGAATTATTGAATGGTCTACGAACCAATGGCCATCTGCAACATATAGGACGGGAATTTACCCGTCGCGGTCTGGCAATCAAAAGATCTCAGGAGGTATTGGATTCCTCTGCTGAAATTGAAGATGCTTTCCGTAATGCGTGGGATAGGAGCGATATCGTTATCACAACCGGTGGACTCGGCCCCACGGAAGATGACCGCACACGTGAAACCCTATCCCAGGTGTTGAACAGAAAACTCGAATTTCACGACTCCATCGAAAAATCAATTGAGGCTTTCTTCCGGCGATTGGGTCGCGAGCCCACAAAAAATAATCTCAGGCAAGCCTACATATTGGACGGAGCTGAGGTGCTGGACAACCCCAACGGTACCGCTCCAGGGCAATGGTTCGAAGCCGACGGGAAAGTATTGATTATGTTGCCGGGCCCCCGCCACGAACTTTCCCCAATGATTGATGCCCACGTAATTCCTCGCCTTGAGAAGGCCAACTTCTTCAATCATTTTCAGAAGTATATATCCCTTAGAACCTGTGGAATCGGTGAGTCCCTGTTGGAGGAAACACTGGAGCCCATCCTCGAATGTTATAGAGATCGTATTGATGTGGCATTTTGTGCCCATCAAGGAATTGTCGACCTGCGGTTACACGCCAGAGATTCAGAAATCAGCGATGATCTTTTGCGTAAAATTGCGGATAATTGTGCGGATACATTGAAGGATGATTTTGTTGGTTATGGCGACTGCAGCATTTCGTCACTAATTTTAAGGCAATTGCGCGCACTGAACAAAACCATGGCTGTTGCCGAATCTTGTACAGGTGGTCTTATCGGTGCAACATTGGCAGAGGTCCCGGGAGCATCCAAAGTCTTTGCTGGCGGTGTTATCTGTTACAACGTTTCTGCGAAAGTGGATGTTCTGGGTGTCCCTGAAATCCTCGTTCAACAACACGGGGAAGTCAGCCACGAGTGTGCCGTTGCTATGGCGACGGCCGCTTCCGAACGATTTGATTCAGATTACGCACTTTCCATAACCGGCTTCGCGGGACCCACCGGCGGTACTCTGGAAGATCCGGTAGGTACGGTCTATATGGGATACTGTTCGCCGGTTGGTGTGTGGGGCAACAAGCGCATTTTGCCCGGTGGGCGTCAAGCAGTGCAAACACGTGCGGTTACCATCGCACTAGACTGGATGAGGCGTAAGTTGAAGAAATATGAAATTCACGATATCCTGGATACACTTACTCAGGATAGTGCCATCGTAAGAGCCCTGTAATTATTCCTTGCCCGGTGCCCTTGCGCAAGGGCACATTAGGCTATGCTGGTAAAGCCCTTCCACATCATAGCTGGGAATGATGAATTCCTTGTCAGCCGTCGTGGACAGGAAATTTGGGATACCATCAGTAAAGATGTTTTAGACGATTTCGGGAGAGAAGTGATAAACGGTCATACGGGTAATGTTGCTGAAGTCGAGCAAGTTACGGATCGGTTTGTCTCTGCGGTCCAAACCTTACCCATGTTTGGCAATCGAAAATGCGTCTGGTTTCAGGCGGTTAATTTTCTAGCCGATTCAGTTACCGGACGTGCCGAGGGAACACAAGTAAAGGTCGAACAGCTGATTTCCATATTATCGAATCTTGATCCCGGGCAAGTCAGCGTTCTGATTACGGCAAGCCCGGTTGACCGCAGACGTAAACCCTTCAAGAATCTGAGTTCTCTTGGTGATTGTGAATTTATTGATCCCAGGCAACAGGACGACACACTGTATGCCCTCATTGAGAAGGAGGCCGGCAATTTGGGTAGTCGGTTTTGTCCGGACGCGGTCAATCTTCTGTTGGGTCTGGTGGGCTCGCAGCCACGCCTGGCAATTGAGGAAACTCGTAAATTGGCTACCTGGCTTGGTCAGCAGGATGGTGAAATTTTACCTGAAATGGTCACTGAACTCGTGCCTCCATTTGGCGAAGGTGACTTTTTTGAGGCAGGAGAGGCATTCTTTAGTCTTGATTTGGAATGGACACTTGCGGCGATCCGACGTCACTTTTTCGCGGGGCACAACATTCGTCCATTGCTGGCTACTTTACAGAATCGTAATCGTCTTCTCATTCAACTGAGAGTGCTATTGGATGCCGGTGCCATTTCGCAGAGAATCTCAAAAAGTTCTATCGATAAGGCTCTAAACTACTACGGTCAGCATTTCGGAAAAGATGCTGAAAAGAGTGCATTTAACGTATTTTCCCAGAATCCCTGGTATCTGGGCCGTTTGGTTGGGAATGCGAAGAATATTCCGCTGCGAGGCTTGATTGATTTTCAGGTAGCCTTCCTGAGGGCTTTTGAAGAATCTGTTATGCGCCCGTCCGAGGCAGAATCTATTATGCGGTCGGTTGCAATTCAGTGCTTAAGCCCGGCCAATAATTAAAAAGCCTAGCCAGTTGTTATGAGAGTGCTACTCTTCTGACTTTAAAAATAAAGACATGATGGATTCAGAAATAACGAATATCCTCGCCAGCCGCTACGCCACACCGGAAATGAAGGCTATCTGGTCAACAACAGGTAGACTCCGGCTTGAGCGTGAATTCTGGATCGCAGTTATGGAAGCCCAGAATGAACTCGGGTTGGATATACCCGCTGAAGCGATTGAAGCTTACCGCTCCGTGATTGATGATGTGGATCTGGATTCAATCCGCAGGCGCGAGTCCATTACCCGGCATGATGTGAAGGCAAGACTGGAGGAGTTCTCTCATCTTGCAGGACAGCAGCATGCACATAAAGGGCTCACCAGCAGAGACTTGACCGAAAACGTTGAGCAATTGCAGGTCTATCGCGGACTCAAACTGCTACTGGGCAAAGTTATCGCTGTTTTGGCAAGAATGAGCGAACGCGCAGTCGAGTGGCAGGAGGTAGTCCTGACCGGCAGGACACATAATGTCGCGGCCCAGCCAACAACGATGGGAAAACGTATTGCCATGTTTGGTGAAGAGTTACTCTTCGCGGTGAAAAAACTGGAGCAGATTATTGATGAATATCTATTTCATGGGCTCAAAGGGGCTGTCGGCACGCAATCTGACCAATTAAGCCTCTTTAACGGTGACTCCAGCAAGGTCAGCGCTCTGGAATCCATTGTTTTGAAGAAAATCGGAGCCTCCGCCTCTTTTAGCAGTATCGGGCAAGTCTATCCCAGAAGCCTCGATTTTGAGGTTGTCTCGGCTTTGCTCCAGGTCGCTTCTGCTCCTGCCGGTATGTCCCTGACCCTGCGATTGATGGCAGGGCATGATTTGGCCAGTGAGGGTTTTGCACCGGGTCAGGTGGGTTCCTCTGTCATGCCACACAAGATGAACAGCCGGAGCTGTGAGCGTATTCAGGGATTTAAGACTCTCCTGCAGGGTTATCTGGCAATGGCAGCAGAACTCTCCGGTGCTCAGTGGAATGAGGGCGACGTTTCCTGTTCAGTCGTGCGCCGGGTTATGCTTCCGGATTCCTTTTTCGCTTTGGATGGATTATTGGAGACCTTCCTCGCCATCCTCTCCCAGCTTGAAATTTATCCGGAAGTGATAGAGGAAGAACGCCGTGAGTTTGGGCCATTTCTGGCAACAACACGCTTGTTGATGGCCGCCGTTGCCCGCGGAGCAGGTCGGGAGGATGCGCATGCGGCAATCAAGCAGCATGCCGTTGCCGCTGCTAAGCTACGGCGTGAGGGCAAAACCAATCCTGAGCGCTTTATTAATGATCTGGCGGCTGATCAGCGTCTGAATTTGGACATTGGGCAGATTGAATCATTATTGGAGGAGGGTAGCACCGTTACCGGGAACGCGGTGGAGCAAGTTACCAGTTTTAATGCCCGAGTTGGATCCTTAACGGAAAAATATCCGGAAGCTTCAAGCTATCCAGGAAAGGCGATTCTATAATACCTGCGGTCAATACAAAATGAAAGCGGGCCGTTACACGACCCGCTATATTTTTCTAGCTTAACTCCTTTTGTTACCCCAAACTCTAATTTTTTCCAAACTAACTACGACTATTAAGACGATTCAGGCATGGATTTCGTTCAAACTTTTTGGAAAATTTGTAATTTTATTTTCGTTACCATATTTAAACAGCGTTTAGGGAACGGGCAGCTTTCCTCTTGGCAGTGTTTAGAGTTTTGGGTTGCCTCAAGGCACATGAATCCCACATACCTGACGTTTAACCTACCTTTATCATGGCTGAAGAACTTTACGGTAATTGTCTTATTGCTCAGTCCGGCGGACCGACAACGGTTATAAATTCCACGCTGGCCGGAGTAATCTCTGAAGCACTGAACCATCCCTGCATTGAAGAAATTTACGGTGCCCATAACGGGATTCTCGGTATCTTGCAGGAAAATCTGATAGATTTAGCTGAAGAATCCCAGCAAACAATACGGGCTCTTCGTTACAGTCCCGCCTCAGCACTCGGGACCAGCCGCTACAAGCTCCGCAAATCCGGAGATATGGACAGGATTATAGAAGTTTTCCGGACTCATAATATACGCTTTTTCTTCTACATTGGAGGTAATGATTCGCAGGATACTGCTCAGAAGATCGGTGAGGCATGCAATGCATCCGGCCATGAATTGCGCGTTATCGGACTTCCCAAGACGGTCGACAACGACTTGGTGCACACCGACCATACCCCCGGTTATGGCAGCATCATCAAGTATGTTTCGACGATGGTTCGGGAAATCGCTGCTGATAATGCCAGTATGGGGCAGCACGATCTGGTATTTATACTTGAAGTCATGGGCCGCAATGCGGGATGGGTTGCTGCTGGCTCCTCTCTCGCCAAACGGCGGGATCATCCTGAAGATCCCCCTCATTTGATCTATCTCCCGGAGGTTCCCTTTCATCCCAACAAGTTTCTCGATGATGTCTCGCGTGTTTTGCACAACGAACGCTTTTGCTTTGTTGTCGTGGGCGAGGGGCTGGTTGATGACGATGGTAACTATATCTCCACTCAGGCAGGGGAGCAGGATGCCTTCGGCCACTCTCAGTTGGGTGGGGCCGGCGAGTATTTGAAAGGTCTTGTGGAGCAACATATTTCAGGAGTACGCTGCCGCACTTCCCGGCCCGGACACCACTTGCGCGCTGCGGTCCATTATTCCAGCCAGACCGACAACGATGAAGCTTTTATGGCCGGACAGGCTGGTGTTCGTGCCGCAGTTGCCGGGGAATCCGGCAAAATGGTCACCCTCCTGCGCGGTGACTCCGATACCTACACTTGCGAGACAGGCTTGACACCTCTTGAGGATGTCGCGAATGGCGTCAAGACGATCCCTCAGAACTGGATTAATGATGACGGTGTTTCCATGAACTTTCAGTTCGTTAAATATGCCCAGCCGCTCATTCAAGGTGAAGTGGAGGTTCCCACGGTGCAAGGACTACCTGTATTTGCACAGTTGGGCAGGGTCAGGGTATCACGTCAATTACCGGCTCACGACTTTGAATAGCCGTAACCTGATGAACTATCACAGGTTCTGGTGTCTCGTTTCGATATGCGGGCAATCAACTATTTAGCCATCTTCCTTATAACCGGCTCAGTAAAGGCTGACTTTGATCACTCTCATTCTTCCTGGGACGCACTCCTCGGAAAACATGTCATTGAGGGTCGGGTCGATTACCCAGCTATCAAGAAGGAGCGTCAGGCTCTTGATCGCTACCTCCAGTCCATGGCCAATGTATCCGTTTCTGAATACAATCGCTGGAGCCGGGAAGAACAAATAGCCTTCTGGATTAATGCCTATAACGCATTCGCA
>CAYQCG010000013.1:0-13272 GCA_964415925.1 uncultured Puniceicoccaceae bacterium
ACAAGTTCATACTCTTCCAGCCTTCTTCGCTTATCCAGTTTGTGGATTCCACTGTAGGCAAGTCCAAGCCTCTTGTGTTCTTCTACCAGTATGTCTTCCTGATTTTGGACATGCGAGTTTACAACCTCTGCAATACTTATGATATGACTACCTTTAAGGGCTTTGACTGTGTTCAACCCGCAACCGTTATAGAACAGGAAAATATCGGATTTTCGCGCATGACGTCTGCTGCAGTTATCCAGATAAATTTTACTCTGTGTCCCCAGATACTCACGGATACTTAATGGCGTGCAGCTCTGCCTCAGACTTGCAAGATATACGAACTGCAGAAAATCACGCCTGACCAGTTTATCACCTAATTCAGGCAAAGGCGCTTTCTTGCTGATTCGGGGAAATCCACTGATAAAACGATGTAAGATACCGGCTTCGTTGAAGGCACGAGCATAATGATAGTGTATCGGTCGATTCGGTGAGGTATATGAGATCTTCACGATATCTTTCCGGCAAGCGCTTCCTGCAAAATTCTTTCGTGGGATTCGATAAACTTCTCTGGTGTGAATTTGTCCAGATGTCCCCGGCGTTCTTTCTCGATGGGTAAACAATCCGGATAGTGATCAATGGCGTTTGCTATTGCTTCTGCCAGTGAGTCTATATCGCAGTGTTTAAAGTAGTTGCCACAAGAGCCGACTGCTTCCGGCAATCCGCCAGTGTTGGCTGCAATCACATACCAGCCACAGGCAATACCTTCCAATGCCACAATACCAAAGGGCTCCTGCCATCTGGAGGGGATAACCATGATGCGGTGTTCGTTAAGCTTCCTTGCCAATGCATCTCCTCTTAAAGAACCCAGGAATTGAACCTGTTCACTAAGTCGAAGCTTCTCGACTTGTTTAACCAGCGAATGCGTTAAAATGCCCTCGCCAATAATACTGGTAGTTGGGCATATGCCACTTTCTTTTAGCCTGGCCAGTGCCTCAATCAATATGTCTATCCCCTTGTCCTCGACTAACCTGCCAACGAAAACCAGATCTCGGGTTCTCTCAATATCCTTACTAATCCGAAACACATCTGTCTTGTAGGCATTAGGTATGACGATGGTGTCATTGCTAATTCCTGCAGCCAGCGCTTTACTCGGCGAAAGATTAATGGCCCGCTGAATACACCACTTTTTTATCCGGGCAGCCACTGAAACACCTTTATGTTCGAGCCAGATATGATGCCCTATTACCCAGGGCTTGCGAAAGAACAGTAATGGCCACGCTGTCCGTAGACTGATATTGCAATGGAGAACCACTTCGCTGCCTTCGACGGCACCCATCAATTGGTTGATTCTTGGACGGCGAATGACCATGTAGGAATCATCTTCAATAAACTCATTAGCGGTCGTCGTTTGTGTTACCACGGTCACCGTATGCCCTCTCTCACTTAATCCTTTAGCCAGCATTCGTGCTACCTCTTCGATCCCACCTATTGACGGATAGAATAAATGGGATGATATCAGCACACGCATGACTTTGGGCTTAATTCCAGTCTTTCCATAAAACGCTGCGCAATATCCGGAAGGTTATCTTTCGGTGTATCTTTCGATAATCTAAGAAAAGCAGCTAATTCCTCTCTGGATGCGTTCTCATTCCATCTAAACAGACGCGGAGATCTTATTTCTGTGTCACTATCTGGAACGTATCGGCTGTGGTAATCGTCGCGATTGACAACAACAGGCAGTCCGTGGGCGATTAGCGTGGCAACCGCACTACTCTTTCCGATCAGTTGCCACGGAGTTGTTGCAACCCCAAAGTCTGAAATTTGCATAACACGAGAGGCTGTGTCTTCATCTACTTCACCTAATGCATGCAGCTGTACGCTGTCCTTATAGTCTTTTTCCAGAGCCTTCCAGCCGGGTGAGTTGGCCCCACCGCGTCCGCATTGGACTATCGCGACCTTCTTACCACCTGCCTCTGTGATCTCCAAAATATCATCAAGTAACGGCCCAAAACGCCAAGGATTGTAAATGCTGCCAAATAACAGGAATATTACGTACTGGTTCCGTTGTTTCCTGACTATACCTGTTAGCAACTGTATTTGATTCTCATCCTGATCCTTGGCTATCCTGATATTACAGAACAAAGGAAGTATATCCACTTCAAAGCCCAAACGGCGAATCGAATTCTGGTATGCTTTTATATGGGTATCTATTCTTGTAGGCTGGTATTCTCTTAGAAGCCGCTTCACTACCCTCTTTTGTAGTAAACCGAACATACGTTCTTTCAAACTGTGCTCTTCAGCACTCCCAATCCATGTCTCGTGAAAAAAGAAGTGCCATTGGCATTTCCTGAAATGACTAAGCCAATTTACCAGATTAAAGCACAAACCCTTTCTATGGTAGCCATAAGGAACAAATTGCAGACTACACCAATCAGGCTTCCAGTTGGCTGCCAAGTCAGACAACACCTGCTTTCTTTGTACACTACCGGTTCTTTTCCCCATACGATTTACAGCAATATCACCATGATACTCGAACTGCATGTCCTGAATAAATGGATCGTAAAGTGCTACGATTCTTGCCTGAATACCGCATCCAATCAAGTGCTCTGCGATCCGGCGTGTGTAATCTCCCACCCCATCTTTGCCTGGCTCAATGCCCCCTGTAAAAAATAGTATCTTCATTTATCCAGATACCCGGGAAGTGCGGATTGAATCATACTGTCCCTTAAAATCAAATAACGTAAACTAAAGTATAATTCACAGAGTATACGTGATATTTCATAGCCCATACCCCTAAATTTGAATCTGATTAAGCCGGGTAAAGTATATTGCTTAAAGCTGATTAAAACTCCTTTGGCTACGTTCCAGCGGGTATACTTATTCTTCAGCTCCTGATGCTTCTGTAAAAGTAACAGGAATGAATTCGTTTTCACGCGGTAACCCGTAAATGGTTTCATAGATCTCCAGGGATGACAAACGGAAGCGCCTTCTACGTAAGCTATGGAGCCACCGGATCCGATGATCCTGAATTGAAGATCCTGGTCTTCATTCGCGGCATAGGCAAAATCCTCATCAAAGCCATTCAATCGATCAAACAAGCTCTTCCTGATCGCTATATTGCAGGACCAGAATGCCCCACCTGTTGTATTTAGTGGACTTTTCTCCGAGAATGAAACCTGTGGCCTGGGCGCATAGATTTTCCCTTCCAGTGCATCATAGTCCGGATTATCCTGAATAAAACGTTCGTAATTCAAAAGAAGCCCGCCATCGGGCAGGCAGTCATCATCGATAAAAACCAGCCATTCACCTTTAGCCATATGAGCACCGTTATTCCTGTTTGCTGCGGGACCTTTGCCAGGCCCCTTGCAATAGCGGATCACACTTCCAAAGACATTACATATAGCTACCGCCGACATTTCCGAGTCATCATCCGAAACTATCACTTCAAAATTCTCTGCAGCGTATGACTGCGCTTTGGGCAGTAGTTTGCGCAGGCAATGTTCAAGATCTTCCAATCGTTTATAGGTAGGGATGATGACACTGAAGAAACAAGACGATTCGCTACTCATCATCATGTCACATGTTGCATTGTAGTGTTGAGAAGCAAATTTCTGAACATGGACTCCGCTCTCTTAATAACCAGATTTCTTTCCAGTTGCTCGTCTATCATACAGGCAATGTTCGCCTGGTATTGCTCACGCTTCTGCATTAGCTCCTGAAGGGCTTCAGCAGAATTTCTCTGAGACAGATTTATTCCAAAATTGTATTGCTGATTAAGATGCTCAACCTCCGAATCGAGTGGAGCATGAAAGGCAATGGGTAATCCCGCCTGTATATATGTGATCAGTTTCGTAGGAATTGAATACCTGCAAAATTCAGGTCGCGACGAGGGCATACTAAAATAGGCAACATTCATCCCTGCCAGTTGATTAACCACTTCCTCACGACTTTTACTACCGGCTCTTAGCATTTGAACCTGGTCATTCCATTCTACCCGATCAGCTACGATATAGTTCTGTCTGTTTCCATACCAAATACATTCTGATGGACGATCCAACAGGCTCAGCAGATTAACCAGATCCTGCAATTCCTCTTCTTCATATATTTGCCCAGCTATACCAATTCTAAAGACTGAGGAGTCCCGAGCAGGTTTGGTAACACGCGTGTCAATATAGTCGTGCATTATCGTTATAGGGCAATCCACTCTCCTGGCTAACAGGCTGGCATAGTTACTTCCCACCACATCGACCCCATTAACTTTGCTAATCGTATTATATAACACAAAAGCATCCACACCCCAGAATTCTGGCGGATCGTAGACACTCAACTCTATCGGTATGTTGAGTAATTTTAATTGCTGTATTTTTTCGAACACCGATAGGCTCCATGGCATATAATCAGCGCTCCACCATACCAAATCAAATTGCCTGCTCTTTAATAGCTTTACCAGACCACTCAGGCTCCACCCTAACGAAGGATTGAGTGATAGTTTTCCGGAAAGACGCCTTATCAATTTCTCCTTTAATTTCATCCAATGCCACTTTGGTGGGAATACTGGTTTAATTCCAGGAAGGGCACCGGCATATAGCTCAGCCAGATCAGCTTCGTTAGGGTTACTGCGATGTGGTCCAACAAAGTGATGTATCTCGTATTCATGGACTAACTCCGAGAGAATCCGCCGGTAAATCGTGGAGGTTCCTGAGCCGAAGAAAAGATCGCTACCGTGAAACAGCAAGAGTTTCTTATGCATGACTGTATTGCTCGTGGATCTGGCTCACAGCATTCATAAAGTTGGATTCACTTTGAGCGTTCCACTTCCGGATAAATTGACAAGCAGCACTCGAAGCATTCTCCATTACTTGTCGGGATTGTATAAATTGATCTATGGCACGAATCCAGTCATCTGTTGTTTGGACTCTAGTCAGGGCGTCAGACGGAATATCCTTGAATCCTCGTGCGCCGACCTCTGTCGAGATAACCGGTCTTCCATACGACATTGCCTCAATGCACTTCACGGCAATCCCGGTGCCTGAACGGACCGGATTGATCACAAGACTACATTGCCTGTAGCAATCCTCGAGACGATCCACCACACCGAGCAACTCAACATTAGGATACTCGACAAGCTCTTCACAGACACGACCAGCGACTTTCATTCTAAGCTTCGGATACTGGGCATGTATCTGCTTCCATACTTCAGAAAGAAAATGCTGCATGCCATCCACATTACTCTGGTTGCGGTTACCGACAAATAACAGCACTGGAGACTCAGGGAGTTCCAGTGGATTGATATCATTGCTGGCGTGTCCGAAGAACACGGTTTTTATCCCTGACCGTGATTCAATCTGTCCTCTTTCCTCTTCATTAACAGTCAGTATCAAATCTGCACGCTGCCAGCCTTTAAGCTCCTCTTTTTCCCATGTTGAAAACCAGTCATTTTTCTTTCCTGTCCCTTTAAATATGCCGAATCGATTGGTAAAAATATCATGCAAATCGAGCAGTTTTGTAACATGAGATGGAAAGGCCTGGAAACAGTATGAATTGAAAACATAATGAATATAAACCAGATCATATGCATTTTGAAATGCATGCTTTCGCAAACTTTCTGTAGCTTTGACATCCTCCCAGGCATCAATCGTCAGGTTATGTTTAAGAGCACCTGAAAATTCAGGTAGATGCCTTTTAAAACTGAAATACAACCTGCGCCGCAAGCCCCCGTATAGAGCTGGTGTTTCGTACCCCACTTCAATGAGTCGACTGCCCCAATATTCCTTCATCTCAGATGGTGCTGACCCCTGCATGGCCAGATAGAGGACGTCCACTTCGATGCCAAGTTTCTCCAGTGACTCAACGCTGTGAACAACCCGCAATGAAGGCGCAGTTCTTACCGGATGAGTGATGATGGAAGTTATGACGAGCGCTTTACGCATACGGTGTCTTCAGGGAATACAATGCCCTTATTACCCAATTCCGATCTTACAATATCCTGGATATACTCTATTTCACTGCTAAATGTGCTGAATCGGGAATTTACATAATTCACGAAGGTTGCGCTGTCTCTGATGCCAGCCGTCAATAACCTTGCGATTCTACTGCCTGCTCCTGTCGCTTCATAGAGAGATTGTCTGAGAATATTCAAGCGATGATGACCGGTTAAAGACCGTATCTTTTTTCTACTATACTGGATCGCTCCAAGCTTGTTGGCGCTATTCAGAGCGGCCTCCATCATCTTAAGTCTTATACGTTTGGAATCAGAGTGGTTGATTTGATCAAATGATGTTGCCTGATCTTCATGCAGTCTCCATGTCGCAAGTGTATCAGGTATGTGGACTACATTGTTACACAGCCCCATGCGCATTCCCCATTCAAAATCAGCCTGACTCCCGAAATCTGTTAGAAAATTGCCATATTTATGAATCAACTGCGTTCGAAAACACAGAGCCGTAACCGACAGAAAAACTGATTCTCCTGAGAGGTGCAATAAACCATCATGCGGAGCAACCCGTATATTCGGTTGCCTCAGTAATTCGCCAAAATATCGCTTGAAGAAACACTTGTTAAGAAAGTCCGGAATACTTCTCCCCTTTCCATCAATTATCTTTAAATTGCAATGGGCGATTCCGCATGAAGGATTCGATTCGAGTGCATTTAAAAACACTTCCAGGGCATTCGGTTCTGAGCTGTCGTCACTGGTTGCGATATAGACGAATTCTCCTTCAGCTCTGTTCATGCATTCGTTCCATGCGGCATAGAGTCCTGGCGGTTGTTGAAACATTTTAACCCGCTTGTCAGTCTTGTATCGTTGGAAATATTCCCATGAACCATCATTCGAATAACTATCACAGATAATCAGTTCCCAATCGCTGAAAGTCTGCTCGAATATGCTTTCTAACCGCTCTGGCAGGTAGGCACGTTTGTTTAAATTAGGCAGACAAATGGAAACCAGTGGCTTCATTCTGCAGTTACCTTAATTTCCTCAAATTCAAGAAATGCCTTGTATACCTCATCCGGATGGATTTCGCAGATACAATGCGCCTCATTAGCCTGGCATGTCTCTTTGCAGGGTTTCATTTGAGCCGTTGGCTGTAAGACTCTTGAATTACTTCCCCATGGACCAAAGCGGGAGGGCGAAAGATGATGGGATTGACTTGAACCACTGGCATGGGACGTCACTGCAATTACAGGAATATAACAAGCTGCAGCCATATGGGTCAGTCCTGTATCGTTTCCAAAAACACACCTGCAGCTTTCGAGTATCGCCGCATTCTGTCTTAAACTGAGTCTGGCGGTAAGATTATGGCAGTGTTCTCCTAATTCCTGATCTATCAGATTTGCTTCGGGTTGTTCGTCTCTACCCCCCAGCAGCAATATAACATACCCGTCATTGATCACTCTATGTCCAATGTCGATATAGTTCGAATGTGGCCACTTCCTGCGCGGGTGTCCTGCACCAAGGACAAAGCCAATATACTTCGTGTTCTTATCATGAGTGAGTGACTTCAGGTGACTTTGCGCTTCACCCTTCTCGTTGTGTTTAACCCACAGGTTTAAGCTGATTGTTTCCGCTCGGTGAAAGCCAATCGATTCAATATAGTAGTGGCTGCAGATTACTTCATGTATGGGTTGCTTAAATACATGGTAAAAGTTTATAATTTTCTCAGGCTTCACAGTATTCCCATTAAATCCACGTGTAAGACCTGCGCCCATACGCACTCGCGCACCTGAAAAGAAGGCCAGCCAGTGAGCCCACCTGTAGTCATTTCCACTTCTTGCTACTATGCAGTAGTTGTAGTTTCTTATCAGTCCGGTTCGAAAGTAAAAACCTGTCAGCCAAACGAACTCCTTCATAAGTAACCGGTAATTTGACCTTGCTCGTGGATATGCGGGCTGTATCAGAATATTTTCAAAACATGGGCAACCCTCATAAAAATTCTTAACAAGAGGTCTGACCACAATATCGACTCTGGTTGCAGGTGCTGACTTGCACAGGTTGTTAATCATCGCTGTTCTCAAAACATTGTCGCCGATTTCATCCAGGCATATGAGCAGAATTCGATCATTGGCTTTCCTGAACTGCAAACTACGGCGTAGCGCAAAAAGCCAGTCGAACAAAAACCATATGGTTTTTGGCCGTAACCAATTTCGAAGCTTCCAGACTATGCTATTATCTTGAATGACTGGCTTCTATTGCTTCCGGATCTTGCCTTTTGATCGACAAGACTTGTTTTATCCCAGCGAGCATGCGTGATAAAGTGTAGTGCTCCAAGGCATGTTGCCGGAGACGGTCTCCCTCACTTCTTAATGCTTCCCGGTCACGTTCTTTACTGAGCAATTCCTGCCGCAAGATATAGGCATTGTTGAAACTGAATGTTGAAATTCCCGCTTCAGCACAAAGTTCAGCCGCTCCACCTGCTCCCGACGAAAGGACATCCAGACCTGCAAGCATTGCTTCAACAATGACCAAAGGCCAACCTTCACCGCGGACGCTCGTATGAACGAGTAGATCGCATTCAGCATACAGATCCGGGAGTGACTCGGGTTCCAGCTTACCCGAAAAAGAAATGAATTCCCCCAGCGCATACTCTCTGGCAAGGTTTATGATGCTATTATAGTAAGGTTGGGCCCATGTCTCAGGAACGGCTCCTACTACTGTTAAATGAAATCGCTGTCTATCCTCGGGAGACATCATTATGAATGCCTCAATTAAGGTCATTAGACCGCGGTCCGGCGTTATTGCTCCTGCGTAAATCAGCTTCAATGGCTTATCCCTGCCAACCGTATCGCGTTTGGCCAATTCAATGTATGGGACTTCACTGACGCCACCATGTATAATATGGTATTTTTTACCTTCCAGCCCAGCAATAACTGCTTGGGTCCGAATAAACTCAGAAACACAGAAGATCGCGTTCAGGTGATAAGGCTTTTCTGCCCCACTCATGCAATGCTTGGACTTATTGGATGGAATTCCAAATAAGATTGCCAGTAGTTTGCCTAACATCCCACTCCTTATCTCCCCACGGCAGTAACGATACCAAAGATCTTCCGGCCTGGCATTTCTTATCCTTAACTTCTTCGGCCAATCGTCTTCCAACCAGCAATATTGCCTGTAAACTTTACCCGTTGATACGCTCAGTAAACCAAGCGGCAGGCAATCCATGTTCCACCAGAATATCACGTCTGGTTCGTAATCGTGAACTAGCTTTGTAAAACTCTCCAAAGCCTGTCCTGATACTTTCAAATAGCGCAACTTTTGCCGCCAGCTTGATGCTGGTTCATTAAAAGGAAAATAAGGCAGAGACCTGTAAACTTTTATCCCGTGATAGTATTCAGGGTTTCCGCCAGCTTTATTCGTAACGACAGCCACATCAGAGCCACTGTTCTTCAGTTCTACGCAGACGCTGGCGCACCTAAGCTCGTAGCCACCTACAATATCGGGAGGAAAGCGGTTGCTGACGACCAATATTCGCTGATTAGCCATTAATCACACTTTCAGGCTTTGTATCATCCTGCCAAATCGACGGTAGATGGAATTCACTTCTTTATTACTGGTCTTAAGCAGTCTTCCCCAATTAACAGGATCTTTCCTACTCCAATTCTTCACAGAACTCTTTATTCTGCTGATAAAACGTTCTGCAGTCTCTACCCTGATTTCATGCTTACTATAACAGTATAAATAATGTCTCATCAGGTAGCCGCAAAAACGCGCCAGATTTTCCCTCCGCCTGGTAAAATCTGAAGCATCCTTGGCTTCTTCAAGTTTACGCTGGACACTGCCTTTATCCTCTACTTCATAAACAACCTGTTTTCCAGTTAATGCACTGGGCACCATCTGAACAACAGGCTTATTGAAGGCCATCGCCGCGAATTCCAGATTAGTACCCAAACTGACAATGATGTCCGACCATTCCAGCCAGTTTTCAATCGGACCATTGGAATCTATCACCAATCCCTCTGCATATCCTTTTATTGTCTCTTCCTTCATTTGTGGGTGTGGGCGAAATACGGTTACTCCACGATTAACCCGTGAAACTTCCAGAGCTGCCTCCAGGGATGAGTTGTATTCTCTCAAATTGGCTCTATGCTCATCGTTGCCAGCAGGAGAATAGCCCGCCGCCCGGTCGTTCGTTCCCAGGCATAATACTTTTACCCCCTTTGAGTCTGGAAGATACAACAAGGATTCATCCGCTTCATATCTGTCTACCCTTTCTTTCCTTAATTCGCTAAGTACTCTTTCCCCGGTTTCCCAATAGGTCCTGCTATCCTGCCATCCGGATAACTCTTCAAGTTCTTTTCCGCAAAGTTCGGATAAGCCGTATAATCCTCCCTTGTCGAGAAGCAGCGAACCCTTGAAAAATCCATGCTCAAAACAAAGCGAAGGTATCCCCATTCCGGTACAAACATCTTTGGCTAAGCCAAAATAAGGTGTTAATGGTGCCCAGCACAGAAATAAATCTGGTTTCAAATGTTTGATGACATTCGCAGAAGCGCCGTAGACCGTATCCAGCAATTGCTCAACCGGCGTGTCCTTAAAATGGATACACTGGTAATCAGCCAATCTGGACCTCCAGACCTTCTCCCGGTCTATACGCCCAGGTTCAACATCCATCTTATATATTTCAGGCCATTTTCTCAGATCCCAATGGGACGGCAAAGAGTGGCTTTCCAGTATCTCCTGCGGGAATATGGACCAGAATATTACTTCTATCCCTTCGAATTTCAGTTTGTTGGCAACCGCAAGGAGAAATTCCTGGGCCCCGGAGTCTAGCTCTGGCTGGATGGAGATAAGGACTCTACCCATTATACGCTCATCCTATAAATTGAAATGCTGCCGCCCTTGGTCGTGTGGCCTATACCGGCCAAAACCAATCTAAAAAGATATTCAACTAAAGCGCTCTTAGTAATTTTATCTGATAAACGCCTTGGGCGTCTTTTTCTCCATAAAGAGTTTATCCTGGGATAAATTCACCTCTATCTGTCGTCCTAAAAATTCTAATAAAAGGCTTACCCTTTCTTGAGCCGGCACTTCACCTTTAACAACTGCTTTCAAATTTTTAAAGGGGCCCTCAACGATCGTTACTTCATCACCGGCTTTAAGTTCGGGCTGCTGGGCGGTAATCGTTTCGCCATCCAGTTCCGCGCTGATTTCCTCTATCCATGAAATCGGCACCTCGGGTATCCTTGAACCACACTTTACCAGATTTCGTATGCCCTGAAGTGATAAAAGATGACGTAAATTCTCTACCAGGTTACAATGCACAAAAAGATAACCGGGAAATAATGCCTCAGTGAAACGGACTTTGCCGCGTCGGGTCTTTTTGTAGTATGTGATTTGTGGAGCAAGGGCTTCCAAACCTGCCTCCCTGCGTATGTGCATCGCTGCTATACGCTCCTTCTTGGGTTGCGTCTGCATGCAGTACCACGCTGTGCAATCCGGTAACGTGTATGTGTCTTTATCTTTCACGATGTCGGTGGCATAAGTTCCACAATCGTCTCAAATAAGTCACTGCTAAGACCGTGCCATCGTTTAAGCTTTTCCAGACGTTGCTCATAGTACTCACGATCCACAGTTTCTTTTGCGGCCAGTTCGCTCAACCTTTCAAAACGCTCCCTCGCGTCCTTGATTTGTGGCTCTACGGCTTCCGCGTAGAATCCAGCCATGACTCTTCTCATTTCACTTTCTGCACTGAAGAAATCCTTACGCTTGGTGGTATTATAAACGACCTTTACCGCCCGGATTCCCCTGAGTTGTTTTAAGCCCTGGCTGGCACTCCCCAGGCTTATCTGTAAACGATCGACAATTTGATCCATTGATAACGGCTCTTTGGAAAGAAATAGTAAGCCATATATCTGGCCGACAGATTTGGGTAGCCCAAGGGCGTGCGCAAATCGAACAAACAATTCGATTACTTCAGTTTCCAGTTCGCTTAGATCGCTACAGACGCGACGGTTTGTTAGCATGCTCACTGTAAGTATATCGACAGGATTTTACACTTTTCAATAAAAATTGAAACTCACCCGGGGATTTCTTTTAACTGATCTCATGACCAACCGAAAATAATAGTGATTTCCTTAACAATCTGTTGGATAATAAAATAGAAACAAAATTATTATGATCCCAACCCATGATTAGCAGCCGGACAAGAGGTCTTAATGCGCTTTATGCCGGAACGGTACTCGTCGTCGTTCCGCTAGTTTTTGTGGCGTTAGCCTATCTGACTCAGTATCTCCTTGGGTTGGTCCTTTTGCTCGAGCAAATTAACTTCACACTCTACTTCCTGGGTATTACCTCGGCATTATTGATTTCATTGGCATACAACAAGAGAACGCTACCCAATGGTCCAAACCGTGTTCTCTGGATCGATTCTGTGCACAAGACGAACAAGGATATATTTATCCTCGCACTCATACTGTTCGGGATAATTTTCGCGATTAAGGATAAGGCTATTAGCCGTCAGTTCATCATAACCTACATCATAATCTCATGGTTTGTTATGCTTATCCTGAATCGCTACATTTACGTGGCTTATGCGAAAATGTTTTTCCGGGGCGCCAATCGCCTGAATACTTTATTAATAGGAAGCTACGCGGGAACACATAAACTGGAACACTGGATCAATAAACGTCCCCCTCTTGGCTTTCACTTTACAGGCGTAGTGACACCTGAACTTGTCCTGCAGGACGACATTGATCTTCCCGTTTTAGGAAATATCACTCAACTGCCTGAAATAATAAACTACTATAAGATCGATCAGGTCATATTGCTGGAACACCGCAGCTCCAAGAGCTGGGTTAGCAAGGTCATTGATACATGTCAGCTTGAAGGCTGCAGGACACTGATTTTTAATAACTGGGAGGAATACTTTGATCAGCCCATGCAGGCAGTAAACGAAGGAGGTTTGACCTTTTTTACTCTCGCAGACGAGCCGCTTCAGAATCCGCTCAACCGTATCCTGAAACGTTTGGAAGACATCTTGGTTTCCTTACCGATTGTCCTGACTTTCCTTCCTTTTTTGTGGGTAATCGTGAAACTAAAAAGTATCAAGCAATCCCCCGGCCCTGTCCTGTATCAACAAACAAGAACAGGACAGGGGAAAGAAGCTTTCACCATCCTGAAATTTCGCACCATGCATTTAAACGATAAGAATAAGTCCAACGAACTCCTGCAGGCCAAACGCGAAGATGATCGTGTATATCCCTTCGGTAGATTCTTGCGGAGAACCAGCCTCGACGAGATCCCGCAGTTCTGGAACGTCCTCAAAGGCCAGATGAGTGTGGTTGGACCAAGACCCC
>CAYQCG010000014.1:0-860 GCA_964415925.1 uncultured Puniceicoccaceae bacterium
TCCCCGAAATTTCTTTTAAGCTCTATGCCTCATATCGTATGGAAAATGGTTTTGGATTAGGCGGTGGCCCGGTCTGGCGGGATCGCTTCTGGCATAATTTTGATAGGACGCTGCGCATTCCATCATCAATCGTTTTTCAGGGCAACCTGTTCTATCAGCGCGACCGCTGGAAGGTCAGTCTACGTCTCGAAAACCTGACAAATGCACGTTACTTCAACGGTGCGGACCCCATCTTCTCCGCGAATACCCTGATTACCCAGTCTCCTCCCAGAAACTGGCAGCTAACCACACGCTACGAGTTCTGATGCAGTTGAATTTATCCTCTCATGCCAGCTATTCCAACCAGTTTCTAGTGATTTTATACGATATTTTGTCTTTTTTCGATTTACTATAAAAATAGATCTCTGTCGCATATTGTTGTATTACAGTTGCTTATAAACTATTGAAGCAAACTGGCATACTCGTTGATAATTGTTTTGAAAATTTGAAACTTTTCATCCCTTGAAACTGTTTTAATTAAACGTATGATTCAAACACACGTTTAATCATGATTAGCGAAGCTAAAGAACCTCCCAATACGAAAACCCGTATCCTTAATGCCGCGGAAGCTCTCTTTGCCGAACATGGCTTCAATGGTACTTCCATACGGGATATTACGCGCAAGGCCAATGTCTCCCTCGCATTGATCAATTACCATTTTGGTTCCAAGGAAGCCCTCATGCGCGAGGTCTTCTCACGTCTGATTATACCCATCAATCAGGAACGTCTGCGACGCTTCGATGCATTGGAGAAACAATATGGTCTTGAACCTGTTCCGGTTGAGGAAATTGACCGTGCCGCTAATGAGCCCTTTTTCGATC
>CAYQCG010000014.1:870-13204 GCA_964415925.1 uncultured Puniceicoccaceae bacterium
CACGCAAATACCCGGAACTATCCAGACTGATTAACTTTACCGTCAGCAAGCCCAGAGAGGTTCTCCAATCCATCTTCCGCCGCCATTTTCTTGAACTCAACCAACGCAGTATTTCACTCCTTAAGCGGAGCTTGCCCGATCTGGACGAAGAGACCATCTACTACCGGATGCACTTCAGCATTTCCATGCTGACCTCAACCCTCGCGACTGCCGAAAGATTGCGATTGATGAGTGGTGGCCGTTGCGATCCCGACGACCTGGAGCGGATGTTGAATGAAATGGTTGATTACACCGTGGCGTCTTTCCAGAATATCAAGAAGGAGGCGCTTACGTGAAAATCCTCTTTCCTCTATCCACTACAGTAATCATTCTAATTTTATGCGGTTGTGCCAGTGCGCCGGATTATGAACCGCCAGAGCTGGCTTTCGATGTTCCGGGACAATTCAAGGAGGTTCAGGCGGAAGGTCGTGCCGGGAACAACTGGCTACAGTCTTTCAATGATGATGCCATGGTGAGGTTTGTTAACCGCGTTCTCGAAAAGAATTATTCGTTGAAAATTGCTGCAACCCGCCTAGAGAACGCCAGAAATCAGGTTTCCATTTCAGCGGCAAACCGCTTGCCTAATCTGGATATGGGTTTCAACGCAACCCAGAGCGAAACCTACAACGTTACGCTGGAAAGATCCGTTTCCCGGGAAAATTATTCGCTTGGGCCAGGCTTGTCCTGGGAACTGGATTTCTGGGGCAAGCTGCGCAATAGCACCAATGCAGCGATTGCCGAACTCCAAAACCAGGCTTACGTCTATTACAATGCTCGCTTGTCCCTTGCCGCGAACGCTGCCCAGGCATGGTATTCTGCTGTTACGGCTCGCAAACAGCTGGAGCTTGCTGAGGAAAGCGCGCGGAGTTTTGAGGAATCAGCCCGCTTGATCCGGAGACGCTACGAAAGAAATCTGAGTTCATCCCTGGAGTTGCGTCTGGCTTTGGCAAATGCCGCCAATGCACAGGCTTCCCTGCAAAACCGGAGGCAAAACTACAGTGCGGCTTTACGGACGATGCAGGTCCTGATGGCTGATTATCCGGATGGTGACATTGTCAGTGGCTCGGGCTTACCGCCCCTGGATGATACGGTTCCAGCCGGTCTGCCCTCTGAACTCATCCAGCGCAGGCCGGATATCCTCAGTGCAGAAAGACAGTTGGCCGCAACCGATCAACGCAGGTTGCGGGCATGGAAGGAACTCTTGCCGACTTTGAGATTTACCGCTTCCGGCAGTAACGGAACCAACTTGCTCAGGGATGTGGTGAACTTCGCCACCTTCGGTTGGCGCTTCGGTGAAAGCCTTTCCCAACCCATTTTCGAGGGCGGTCGCATCCGTGCCGCTGCCCGTGATCAGAAAGTAAATCAAGATCGTGCGGAACTACAATATGCACAGACGGTTCTAACTGCATTTGAAGAGGTTGAGCACGCTTTGGCAACCGAACAATACTTGAAAGACAGGGAAAAAGCCTTGCGCGAATCCGTTGAACAGTCGGTTGAAGCTGAAAGACTGGCTTGGGACCGGTATACAAACGGCCTCAACGATATTATTACCGTGCTTGAATCGCAAAGACGTGCCCTCAATTCAAGAACGAGTCTTTTCGATGTGCAGAATGCGCGTCTCCAAAACCGGCTTAATCTATTTCTATCCCTGGGTGGTAGTTATGATTCTGATGAAGGATTAGAAACTGTTCCCTACATTAACGGATCTGACCATGCTCAACCTCAATCCTGATGCAAAAACTCTTTAAAATACTACTGCCTCTCGGTGTCCTGGCTTTCGCTGGCGGGGCCGCCTACTGGATGATCATCAGTAAACCGGAACCCCAGAAACGTGAAAGACCCAGCAGGCCTATGCTTGTCCGTGCCATGGAAACCGAACTGCAGGATATCGTTTTTAAAGTCGAAACCCAGGGAAACGTCAGCACCCATACTGAAACGGTCCTGGTTCCAGAGGTTTCCGGTAAGATTATCTGGGTTTCACCCAGCTGGCACGCCGGAGGATTCTTTAAGGAAGGCGACACTTTGCTAAAAATCGATCCCAGCGATTATGAAGTCCAGGTTGCACAGGCCCGGGCGACTCTCGAAAGAGCAAGGGTGACTTACAGTCTGGAACAAGCCCAGGCTGAGCTTGCCCGGAAAGACTGGGACGAACTGGGTGAAGGAGAACCCTCTGACCTCGTCCTCCGGAAGCCGCAACTCCGTGAAGCAGAGGCCAATATCCAGTCTGCAGAAGCTGCTTTAGCTCGCGCATTACGGGATCTCGAAAGAACAAATATTAACGCGCCCTATGACGGAATGGTCCGGGAAAAGCGTGCGGATCTCGGCCAGGTGGTTGGCGGCAATACTCCATTGGCTGATATTTTCGCCGTCGACTACGCGGAAGTACGCTTACCCCTCAGCAGCAGGGATATTGCCTACCTCGAGTTGCCTGCCCAGTTTGGGGAGGATCAAGAGGGTCCCCAGGTATATCTAAAAGCCGATTATGCCGGAACAGAATATATCTGGGAAGCAAGGATTGTCCGCACGGAAGGGACAGTCAATACGCGCAGTCGTCTCATGTATGCCGTCGCCAGAGTAGAAGATCCCTATAATATTAGAGCGGAAAACTCACAACGTCCGCCGCTCTTGATAGGCCAGTTCACGCATGCGATCATTATGGGTATAAAAGCCGAGGATATCGTCATTATTCCGCGCCATGCTTTAAGTCCTGAAAATACCGTCCTCGTTGTTGATGATGAGAACAAGATCGATGTGCGCGAGGTTGAAGTCCTGCGTGCTGATTCCGAGAATGCCTACATCGGAGACGGCCTGACCGGGAATGAAGTCGTCACCTTGTCCAGCCTTTCCTACGTTGTCGATGGCATGCCGGTCCGCACTTACGTCGAAAATGCCTCGGGCCAGGGACAGGTTACCGAATCGGGGCCTGCGATCAGGACACCACGGGAAGGCAGGCCTGGACGACCCGGTGGTCGCCAGGGTGGACGGCCTGACGGTCAAGGCGGTCGGCCCGGTGGACGGCCCAGTGCAACAGGCGGCCAGCAAAGTGAAGTTTCCAGTCAGGATATAGTAGAACAACCTGCGGTTAAGAGTGCCGATGCCAATCGCCCCAACAGACCGGATAAATCATGACTACTCCTACACAGCCTCCCGATAACGATCCTCCTAAAAGTCCAGAATACAAAATAGCCGTCCGCGGTGATGTGAATCGTGGAATTATTCCATGGTTTACCCGCAATCCGGTCGCGGCCAATCTCCTGATGTTTACCATTGTCATCGGGGGTCTGCTGGTTGGGCTGAATAAGATCCAGGTCGAAACTTTTCCGGAAAGCCCTCCCGATTCCCTTTCAATCAATATGTCTTATCCCGGTGCCGATCCGGAAGAAGTTGAGCGCAGCATCGTTGTCAAAATCGAGGAGGCGATTCAGGATATCGAAGGAATCAGGGAATTGGATTCGCGTGCCAGCGAGGGTAGGGGGTCTGTTCAAGTCGAGGTCGAAGAGGGTTATGATATTAACCGCGTCCTCGATGACGTCAAAACCCGTGTGGATGCCATTAATACCTTTCCGGACCTGGTCGAGCCACCCCGCATCTCTCAGGATATCTGGAGACGCGACGTGGCCTCAGTCATTAATGCGGGTGATGCGAGTGAACAAGCCCTCAAAGTTCTCGGAGAGCAAATCCGTGATGAAATCGTGTCGCTTCCAAACGTCACACAGGCTGAGCTGAATGGTGTTCGGAATTACGAAATTAATATTGAAATTACGGAGGAGACATTACGCGAATATGGCCTGACCCTCGAGCAGGTTGCCAATACCATTAGGAGATCGTCACAGGACCTGCCCAGCGGGGCAATCGATTCAGTTGGCGGTGATATCCTTCTGCGTTCCATCGGACAGGCTTATAACAAGCGTGATTTTGAGAATATTGTTCTACTGCAGAATCCTGATGGGACGCGACTTCTCCTTGGCGACGTCGCCAATGTCGTCGATGGCTTTACGGATTTTTCGGTTGTTTCCGTCTATGATGGCAAACCGGGTGTTAATGTTGAGGTCTTCCGGGTTGGCGATCAAAGCGTTCTGGAAGTCACCCAGGCAGTCAGGGACTATGTTGAGGAAAGGAAAGCATCCCTTCCTCCCGGTTTGACGATGCGCGTTGATGAATATCAGGCGACCATCCTCAAAGACCGTATTAACCTGATGGTTAAGAATGCTGCCTTTGGCGGCTTGCTCGTTCTGATTGCCTTGACCCTCTTTCTCCGCCTTAAAGTTGCCTTGTGGGTCGCTATCGGCATTCCGATTTCATTTTTCGGTGCACTTCTTTTGATGCCTTACGCCGGTGCTACCATCAACATGCTGTCACTCTTTGCCTTTATTCTGGTACTGGGGATTGTTGTGGATGATGCCATCGTTGTCGGCGAAAATATCTACACGACAGTCAGGCGGGACGGCCATTCAATAGAAAATGTCATTAAAGGCGCGCAGGAAGTCGCCATGCCGGCGACATTTGGCGTCCTTACCACAATCGCAGCTTTTCTACCGGTGTTAATGCTTAGTGGTCGGCAGGGGGAGCGATGGGCCATTATCGGAACCATTGTTATCCTCTGCCTGATCTTTAGCCTGGTAGAATCAAAATTGATCCTCCCGGCCCACTTGGCCGAATCCGATCTTCGGCTGAAATCCAGAAAGGAAATGGGTTTCCTTAGTCGTATGCAGAGAAAAATATCGGATGGACTACATGTTTTTGTAGATCGTTATTACAAGCCTGTATTGAGGAAAGCAGTACACTGGCGGTATCTGACTCTGGCCATTTTTGTTTCCTCTATCATTATAACCATTGGTATGATTCAGGGAGGAATCCTCAGGGTTGTCTTCTTCCCGAGAATTGAAAGCAGTTTTACCCGGTTAAATCTGGAAATGACTGAAGGGACACCGGAAAAAGAGCTCATGGCTGCTGTGGATCGCATTCAGAGGGCAATATTCCAGACAACAGAACAGCTCGAAGCGGAAAACCCGGGCATTAAGGTCCTCGATAGTTACCGGCTCTACTCCAGGGGGGAAACTCAGGCAAACTTCTTTGTCAGGCTGAACACTGACCAGAATGTCCTGACACCAAACGATTTCACGATTGCCTGGCGTCGGAACATCGGGGAAATCCCGGGGGTTGAAGAAATGCAGGCCGGTGGCCGCATTGGTGGCAGAGGAGGCAAACCAATCGTTTTTCAATTGGAAGGCAAGGATACGGAACAATTAAGCGCTGCCACCAGCGAGCTTAAGGAGCACATAGCTACCTACGATCATGTTTTTGATATTACTGATTCCTATGCAACAGTTAAACAGGAGTTGAAGTTAAGGATCAAACCGGAAGCCGAGGTCCTGGGTTTAACCTTGCAGGATCTGGGCAGGCAAGTCCGCTACGCTTTCTTCGGAGCAGAGGCCCAACGCATCCAGCGTGGTGAGGATGAGGTTCGTGTCATGGTGCGCTATCCAAAGAGTGAGCGCAGCAGTGTCGGTGATCTGGAGGATATGTTTATCAGGATGCCGGATGGTACGGAAGTGCCTTTTGCCCAGGTAGCAGAGGTCGAAGCCGGGCGCGGTTATTCTGCGATTAGACGTTTTGACCGTAAACGGTCCCAGCGAATTTATGCCGACGTCGATAAGGACAGCGCAAATCCCCTCACGATCATCAATAGCATCGAGGAGAATTACATGCCCGATCTCCTCGACCGCTATCCGGGTGTTACCTACCAGGTTCGCGGTGAAGCCCAGGATACTGCGGAAACCAATCGTGAAATGATGATCAACACCGCCATGGCAATGCTGGTCATCTTCGCCCTGCTGGCCATTCCCTTGAAAAGCTACTGGAAGCCTCTTGTTATTATGAGCGTCATCCCCTTTGGTGTCGTCGGTGCGGTCTTTGGCCATTGGCTGCTGGAGCAATTCGGTATGTACATGCCTATCAGCATTCTTTCGTTGTCCGGCATCATTGCTCTTTCAGGGGTGGTGGTTAACGACTCCCTCGTCATGGTCGACTTCATTACCCGTGGCCAGGAGAACGGCCTCAGTAAGTTCGATGCCGTTATGGAAGCTGGACCGCGCCGTTTCCGCGCGATCATGCTGACTTCCCTTACGACCTTCCTCGGTCTCTTGCCAATGTTGGCTGAGACCAGCAGGCAGGCTGAATTCCTCAAGCCCATGGCGGTCTCCCTCGCCTTTGGTATCCTTTTTGCCACCGTGATCACACTCCTACTCGTGCCGTCCTTATACCTGATCATCTATGATATCAATGACAGGTTTACTGCGTTCTTCCGCTGGTATTTCAGCAGTTCCAGGAAAGATAAAACTGATGTGGATTACCGCGAAGCAGCCAGTGAGCAGGCACCGCAACCTGCCAGTCATACATAAAAAAACGGAGCGAATGAACACGCTCCGTTTTCGGGTTGGGTTTATCGGGGGAGATCCGACATTAGCCGATTAAGTTCTGCCATTGACGCTCCTTGGCGGCTCGGGCGGCTTTTATCGCTCCCTTGGCAACAAATTCCTTGTAGTCCGGACCCAGGCTGCGGACCCGCGGTTGCAGGTAGCCATCTTCCTCCAGAAGACGTTGCAGTTCTGAATCAAAGTTCCTGATCTGGCTGCCACCACCGGTGACGATTATGTTTTTCAGCAGCTCGGGAACACTGTCTCCCATCGCAGTCGATATCAGTTTGCGGACGGAACCGAATATTTCCTCCAGCAAGTGTTTGCAGGAAGCACCGATTTCTTCACCCACGTCCAGTTTGTACTGCTTGCCGCCGATAATTGAATCAATCACGATCGGCTTATCCAGCTTGCCAACATAGGAATGCGTTTCCTTGATCTCACGTACCTTGGTGAGGGAAAGATCACAGTCCGGATACTTTTGCTGAATCGCTTTAGCCAGTTCGGTATCAAGGCTGTCCCCTGCAAACTGCAGCGAGATCTGGTCTTCCGCCTGAGGGTAGTAACCCTGCACAAGACACAAGTCTGCCGAGCCGGCTCCTATATCAATGAAAATTGAGTTGTTGACCGGATCAATGTACCCGGGAGTGCCGAGCTTGGTTTCATCACGGTAGCCCAATGCGGCAAGGAATGGCTCCGGAATCAGGATAACCTTGTTGAATATACCCTTGAATGCTGTCCGGATTGCTTCGCGTGCATCGTCGTCTGCCGTTGCAGGAACACCGATAACGGCACGAAGTTCAGTCCCCTTTGAGGTGTTCAGGCGCTGGCTGAGGTAGTTCGCAAAATCACCCGCAGCCTTCTGGTTCTTGATCACCCCTTCACGCAAGGGTGCTTCAAGGCGCAGATGGAGTGCATGCTTGCGTGCTTCGTCACCAAATAGCATTTCGCTGTCGCCGGGAAGGATGCCTTCCAGCAAACCTTCTTTGGCATAGCCTACAACGGTAGGGATAATCTCGTTAGTGTTCAGTTCCTGTTTTTCAGGTGTGCCTGCTTTGAGACAGGAGCAGTTCGTTCCCAGGTCAAGACCTACCAAGACGGTATTGGAGGTGATTTGCTTGGGAGCGGACGCGGTAGTGCTTTCTGCTTGTGCTGTTTTAACGGCCATATGTCGGTATGGTTGAGTTTTCGTGTCGGCTCCCCGCCTCAGGCGGAAAGCGTTAGTGGTTTGGAAAGTTTATCCTTGTTTCGTTGGAAGTATTCTCTGCCTTGGAGTAAATCGATCATCCCGCAAATATCGTCTATCGGTATTCGGTTTCGCCCTCTTGCCGGCCGAACGCTATCCTGCGATGAAGCCTCGCTGTCTTTACTGGTGTATTCAGGCTCAGTCAAGACGATACTTGGTTCGCCTGCCTCAATGTCCTGTTTGCTTACCGATTCGACAATCGCTCCGATTTCACGGGTAAACAGTTCTTCCAGCAGAGCTCGTTTAGCGTTGACCGTCCTGGGATCGATTGCATCCCAGGTCGCAATATTTTGCGCCAGCAAGCTTTGACCGATCTTCAGTGCCTGCTCTCTGTCCCCACGTGCATATGCGTAACAGGCAGCCTTGAGAGAACGCCGGATGCATTCCCAGGCCCGCTGCCCCAGTTCAGGGGAAATATCTACCTCTTCTGGTCTTGACATAACCTGCCCGTGTTAAAGCAGGTGGATTGCCATTTTTGCTAAGTGATTGCTTGTCAGCTAAATATTATGTCCATCAAGCAAAGCCGGAATGAGAGCGGCAAAAATATCCCCAGTGCTGGGAATTCTGGCAGAAATTCTTACAGACTTAATTTCGTCTGGTTATTGCCCCTTACGCTTCAGGCTTCGTCTTGCGCAGGCCGATTACGCGTTCACCATCTTTCCATTGCTCACGCTTCTTGAGCAAGGCCACGCGCTCATAGCGCTTTAATACGTTACGGCGTTTCTTGGTGCTGCTGTTTCCGGCGGAAAAACTGGGATGTTGGGACATAATTTCTTTTCGATTAGCCCGCCAGAAAAACCAATCCAGTGCATGGGGACAAGTAAAAACTGCCTCAACCTTCGGATTGGCAGTATTCACTGGCCCAGTTCAGATAGCTTTCAGATACACTCTTCGCCTCAAATACCACCCACTCGGGTGTGTCATACGGATGGTTCTTGATTATCCAGTCTGCCAGGGCTTGCTCACAGTTCGCCGTAAATTTAAACATCAGGCGGTACTCCTGATCGCGCTCAATTTTTCCCTGCCACTGGTAAAAGGACGATATCGGTCCATCTATCTGTGCACAGCAGGAGAGTTTCGCCTGCACGGCATCCTTGGCCAGCTTCTGCGCAGCTTCCGGCTTGTTTACGGTTGTCCAGCCGATCAACAGTGTGTCCATGTCTTTTAAACTGTTTCCATTACCACTGACTTCAAGTTCAAACATCGGTCAGAATTGCTATTGCCAAGCCTCCATTAAATCTTCAACTTTGCAGGTTTATCATTTTACCCACGGAGGGAGCGCATTGAGAAACGAATACATCGAACAAGCCCAACAAGTCATTCCTGATCCCAACATTCTTATCAATGTGGTGTCACGGCGTGTGAAGCAGCTCAAATTCGGCCAGAAACCGCTGGTTGAGTCTTTGGAGCGCCTGACCCCTGAAGATGTGGCCTTGCGCGAAATTATTGAGGGAAAGATTTCCTACGAACTCTACGAGCCGGAGACCGAGGAGTAAACTTCCCGAACCTACGGCGCCGGGCCTCTGATATCTCATGAGTGCCCAGAAAAAAAATAAAGATAGATACCGGGAAATCCGGAATGCTAAAGCGCGCCGTGAATACCTCATAGAGGAAAAGCTTGAGGCAGGAGTCGTCCTGACAGGCACTGAGGTCAAATCCATCCGCGCCGGTCAGGCACAAATCAACGAGGCTTTTGTCCGTATCGACAAGGGAAAACCGGTTCTCTATCACGCTCACATTGCGGAATATTCTCATGGGACGGATGCCAATCACAATCCCTACCGCCCGCGCCCCTTACTCCTTCACCAGAAGGAAATCGAGCAACTCGAAATTAAGACGAAAACAGGGGGACGGACAATCATTCCCCTGCGCATTTACTTCAAGAAAGCCCTCATCAAGGTAGAGATTGCCCTTGCCCAGGGTAAAAAGACTCACGATAAGCGCGAAGACCTTAAAAAAGCAGCGGCCAAACGTGAGATGGATCGCGTCACCAAGAATTTCTGATCGGGATGTCTCAGTTCCACATCGTTCTCTTCCGTCCAGAAATACCCCAAAACACCGGTAATGTCGGTCGCCTTTGTGCCTGCACCGGAGCGCGTCTCCATTTGATCAAGCCGCTTGGTTTCAAGATCGATGACCGTCAGTTGCGTCGCAGTGGAATGGACTACTGGTTTGCCCTTGACCTCCACATCCACGAGGATTGGGAAGCTTTTCGCAGTTGTAAATCGGCCCCTGACCGCCTCTGGCTGCTCACCACTCATGCAACCACTTCCTTTTGGGATGTGAAATACAAGCAGGGTGATGGATTGATCTTTGGCAATGAGGGCCACGGTGCTCCCGATTGGTTGCATCAGGAAATCGGTGACGACTATCGCGTTAAGATCCCTCTAGTCACCGGTGATTTACGCTCCCTCAATTTATCGACCTCTGCCGGCGTTGCTGCCTACGAAGTGCTTCGTCAATTTTCGTCAGATTCCTCAAGGTAGACGTATTTATAGGGATGTCTATCCATTGGGGTAACATGCCAGTTGCGCACGGATGGATGTATCAGGTATTTGATGACATAATGATAGATCGGAATAAGTGGGGCCTCTTCCAGGAGTATCCGCTCGGCTTCCGCTATCCGTTCTTCCCGGGACAGGCCGTCGTAGGGCTTCGAGTAATCCAGCAGGTCATCAAATGTCTCGTTCGACCATCCCGAATAGTTGTTCTCCGAAGTGCTTGTCCAGATATCGAGAAACGTCTCGGGGGCGGGAAAGTCTGCCAGCCAGCCCGCCCGTATGATTTCATAGTCGCCTTCTGCACGGGTCGCCAGCAGTGCCTTCCATTCCTGGTTCCTCAGCTCGATGCTGACCCCGTGCTTGATTTTCCACATTTGCTGGACCGCTTCTGCCACCATGCGGTGGTCATCCGAAGTATTAAACAGCAATTCCTTTCCATCGACCGCAGGATGCATTCCCCTGTTCTCTGCCAACTCTTCCGGCAATACATTAGCCTCTGTCAGACGGACACTCGGTGGTAAGAGACGCTCTGTCGCTATCACCCCGCTGGCCAGCAGTCCGGTGATCGAGTCCCGGTCGATCGATGCGCTCAGTCTCCGCCGGATCGACACATCATCAAAGGGCGGTTTCCGGACGTTAAAGACATAATAGTAGGTCCCGATCTCGGGATCAATGCGCAGGTATTCAGAACCCCGGTACTGGTTTACTTTAATTCCCGGAAGACTGCTTGTAATGTGCAGTTGTCCTCCAAGGAAAGCCCTTTCCTCCGCATTCAGGTCGTCTATTGGATAAAAATGTATCTCCTCCAGGCGCACCGTTTCCCCATCCCAGTAGTAGGGATTTTTCTCCGTGCTCACCACCTGGTTGATTTTCCACTCCGTCAGCCGGAACGGGCCATTCCCGACATGGTTCCCAGTCTGGGTCCAGCCACTGTCCCTGCGCTCAAAGGCATCGTGTTTTTCTATCGTCGGCTGATGCACCGGAAACCATGCCGGATGCAACAGCATGTTGAGGAAATGAGGGGTAGGGTATTCAAGCTCTATCACAAGTGTATGGGAATCCCGCGCTTTGAAGCCTACTGACTCAAAATCCTCCAATTCGCCTTCGTTGTAGGCCAAAGCGTTCTTCACCGGCTTGTAGAGAAACGTATTCGGAGCGGCAAATTCCGGATTGAGGATGCGCTTCCAGGAGTAGATAAAATCTTCTGCTGTTACCGGATCACCGTTCGACCACCTGGCATCCTTCCGTAGCTGAAAAGTATATACCAGCCCATCTCCCGAAATGTCCCAGCTCTCCGCAACTCCGGGCTCCGGTTCAAGTGTTTCCGGGTGGGGAGTAATCAATCCCTCAAACAGGGCCTGGTGTATCTTGTTCTCCGACGCCCCAGTGGTTACCTGCGGATCAAGGTCCAGCGGCTCGACACCGTTGCCCAGATGCAGAACCTGCTCACGGATACCCTGCTCGACTCGGGTCTCCCGCTGACTGCAGCCCACTGCCAGAAGGAGCGCAAACAGCAGCCATAATCCTTTCTTCAGGCTAACTTGCATCTGTAAACCGCGACATATTTTATCTCCTGAGTAAAGTGAATTAAAACTGTATTTCATGATGTTATCTTTTGTCCGGGAAGTAGTTTTTTTTTGGCTTTTCCCTAGTAAATTACCTCCTTTTCATCCGTTTCAGGTTTAGAGTTCCTGGAAAAAAGCTTCCAACTTTCAGCATCTTGTTTATAAAACAAAAATATCGCGATAACACGTCTACGGATGATTCTGCGCAGACGGTCTGGTATAATGAGCATCTCCAGCCACATGAACCCATGCTCCGGAATTGGCTAAATAGTCGGTGTGAGAATCAAATTGATGTCGACGACATTATACAGGAGTCGCTCGTTAAAGTCATCAAAGCAAAAGAGGAAGGCGAGGTTGAATCTCCTAAAGCTTATTTCTTTGCAGTTGCCCGTAATATGGCCATGGGTCATTCACGAGCGTATCCTTGAAATCGCAGATAATGCCGATGGTATTATAACATTCGAAGATGACGATGGCAATCCTGTTAGTCGCACTTTCACCCCTGGTTCCGGTATGAATGCGCTATTCATTAATACGGATGATAGTTTTGTGCCCGAGGCCGATCTT
>CAYQCG010000015.1:0-13172 GCA_964415925.1 uncultured Puniceicoccaceae bacterium
CCCCGCACCTGGTTTGGAATGGGACTTGTGCTGGCATTTGTTGTTTACCGGGAACGTCACCGGTTCAGGCGTTCCTAACGCTGTTCAATTGTAAAAACTTTGTCAAAGGATTGACCATCCTGCAGGTTTTCGAGTCTCCACTCGCATGGGTAAGTAACTACCTCTATAAATGTGAGTCATAAATACGTAATGTATTTGGTATTTAGAGACCCGAAAACAGCATGAACTACACACTAAACATCACGATGAATCTGAAAGCACTTCTCATTGCGGGTGCGATTCTGTCAGCATGTGTACTGTCTGCTGAAACGATCAACTACTCCTCCGGAACGAATGTTCGGAATTCTGATGTGGAATCGAAATCCACAATCAACCTGAGTGGTGGAAATAATACTTTCAACGCGAAGATTGATAAGCAGTCAGATGTGAACATCAACGGAGGCGTGAATATCTTCAATGATGTTCTCGAAGAAAAAACCGATCTTGTAATTACCGGTGGAGATACAACGTTTAATGAAGCTATCAAGAAGCAATCCACCATTACGGTTACTGACGGGACGGTTATCTTTCAGGAGAAAATCGAAGAGAAGGCAGAGATTGTTATTTCCGGCGGGACTTTCGAGTTAAACAATACTTTGGAGAAACAGTCCGATATAGTCATTTCCGGTGGTTCATTGCTTGTTGGCAGTAATGACGCTTTTAAAGAGAAAGTTGATATCGAACTTGGGGGTGGCTCACTTCTAACTCAGGGCAACGATCTTGATGTCAGGAATCTGACCCTTACAGGTAATTCAGTGATAGACCTCGGCGTTGGTAGCGGCAACATCGACCTCGGTAAGCTGAGGGGTTTTGATAGCGGTTACACGCTAACGTTTTTGAATTACTCTGATGACGATTCAATTAATTTCGGGAACAACCAAACTGGGCTGAGCACCCAGCAACTTGAATCGCAGATTTTCTTTGGCTCCCTGCAGGGATCGATTACAGGTAATATTATCGAACCCGGCGATATCGCTCCGGTGCCTGAGCCAAGCACCTGGATAGGGATTGTGCTCGTATTGGTATTCGTGCTCTATCGTGAGCGCAGACGCTTTCTGGGTTAAATTTGTCTCTGATTTTATTAATAAAGCGTCAAAACTGCAAATAAACAGCAGCTTTAAATTATATAACTCGCTATGCTTAGGTGTTTTACGATACAGTAAAGGCCTTATAACAAGAAGCGAAAAAGGCGTATATTGCCCGATTAATAAACTTTAATAACTGATGCTTTCGACAAATAAAAACTGGTTTCTCTATGGGGTGATTCTCCTTGCCGGCATCCTGCTGTTGGCAGACCGTTTAGCCGCTGAGACGGTTAATTATTCCTCCGGTGTTAATGTGAAGGATGATCCAGTCGGCCACTGGCTTTGGGACACTAACTCTACAGTTACCATTACAGGTGGTGACAACACGTTTAATGGATATATCGGAACAGGCACGGATGTAATGGTTTCCGGTGGCGAAACTGTCTTAAACAACAGTATTCTCGCCAACGTTGATATAGTCATTTCAGGAGGCAGCCTGCTTGTAGGTAATAACAATCTGTTTATCGACTATTTCGATAGTTGGGCGACTGATTTAACTATGTCCGGCGGGAGCTTTAAGGCTCAGGGAAATAACGTTTACCTGAAGTCTCTTACCTTGACGGGTGATGCCACAATCGATCTGGGCGGGGGCAGTAGCATATTTGAGATCGGTTCGATCCAGGGTTTTGATTCTGGCCATACCCTTACATTCACCAACTACGCTGAGGACAACTCGATACTCTTTAGCAGTAATGATACAGCGCTTACCAATCAGCAGTTGTCCTCGCAGATATTCTTTGGATCAATTCAATCTGAAATCGGAGGCGGTGAAATATATCCGACCCAGATCGCTCCGGTGCCTGAGCCAAGCACATTGATCGGCTTGGGCCTGGTGCTGGGATTTGTCTTCTATCGTGAACGTAAGCGGATTAAGATCTGGTATGCGACGGGGAAAGCAAGGCCAGCGATTATGGCTTCGAATTGTTAGTAGATACCGTTTTTTACCTGCTCATGGCGGGTATTTTCAGTCCAGCCCAGTATTAGCTGAGATAACCGGGCTATAATGGGGGCTTTGATCCATAGCCGTGACTTGTAAGATGCACTGATTATGTGCAACGTGCTATCTTGTGAAGGCAACAAGCAGAAATGAACCGGGAGCGTCTTGCTGTAAACCGTTAAGCCCTGATGAAGATGTCAAGACCTGTTGCACAAGCCAGCAGGCGGACCCGGTTTATTCTGTCTTCCGGATTGCCTTGTCTCTTGCGATTGCGGGACAAGCTATGCTCGTCGGACTTGGCTACAATAACGCGCTTGAATCCGGAGAATCGCCCGCTTTCGGGACGCTTGCCTACTGGGGTATACATGGTGCGTTATTGGTGAGTGCATTAGCTGTTATCCTGTTACTGGGATTTCCGTTACAGCACGAGTTATTCAAAAGCATCCGGGAACGTCGAATCAGCGTTGAAGGACTCTTCTTTATAAGCGCGATGGGGGCTTTTTGCGGTTCGGTGATTTCAACGGCAACCGGTCAGGGAAGCGTCTACTACGAGGTCGTTGCCATCGTCCTTTCGATTTATGCGGTTGGTCGTGCGATTGGTAGCAGATCCCGCCGGAACATCCTGCAGGAGGTGGGGAAACTCAGGGAAAGCTTCAGGTATGCATGGATCATTGAGGACGGAGTTAGAATACAAACCAAGGCAGACGATCTTTGCCCATGCAGCTCACAGGTCTCCGTGATGCCCGGTGAACCTTTTACAGTGAACGGTATGATCAAGGAAGGAACCGGCTACATCAGTGAATCTTCCCTCACCGGTGAACCTGCTCCCGTTGTGAAAAAACCGGGAGATACCATACTTGCCGGCAGTTACAGTGTCGACGGAACATTCCTGCTGCAACCGGATATCGATTCACCCAGGATCATCGACTCGATTCTGGATACGGTTGAGAAAGCCAGACAACGACCTTCACGGCTACAGGAACAGGCAGACAGGCTGATGCAATGGTTCCTGCCATTGGTCCTTTTGGTGAGTGGCGGGACGTTTCTTATGTGGTTATTAATGCCTGGTGTTGCCTGGTGGGAGGCATTGTTCAACAGCATGGCCGTCTTACTTGTGGCCTGTCCCTGTGCCCTTGGTTTGGCCACACCTATGGCGGTGTGGGGCGGGTTAAATCATTTGAGCAAGATGGGCCTCGTTGCCCGCAGTGGTCGTTTTATCGATGAGTTGGCACGGGCAGATACGATTCTGTTTGATAAGACAGGGACTTTGAGTGAGGAGGCCCTTTGCCTGACTGATTTCAGGGTTACGGATGCCTGGAAGGCCCAGAGTGAACAACTGCGGCATATTGTAGGCGCAATTGAAGAAGGCTTACCGCATCCAGTTGCTAAGGCACTGGCACAACCGAATGGCTCAATACCGGTAACAGGGCGGAAGTTGATTCCCGGAATGGGTGTGGAAGCTGTAGTGCAAAACAAGCAGTTCCGCATTGGTGAGTTGGAGCTGATGCCAGAGAGTGCGCGTGAAGAATTCGAGCAGTGCACACGAGATCTGGCCTCCAAGAAAACGTTGTATGTGGCGGCTGAAGGCCAACCTGCGGCAATGGTGCAGTTGGAAGAACAACTTCGTGAAGGGAGTGAAGCTCTCTTTGCTGACCTTGCATCACTCAAAATCCATTTTGAAATCCTCACCGGTGATACGTCATCTCCCTGGCCGGAAATCGGTGGTGCGAGAGTTATCACCGGGCTGAAACCAGAAGATAAATTATCCCGGCTGAAAGACTTGCAATCCCGGGGAGGCCAAGTGGTCTTTGTGGGTGACGGTTTGAATGATGCCGGAGCCCTGGCTGAAGCACACACCAGCATCGCAATGAACACGGGCGCCGAACTAAGCCGCAGCACAGCAGACGCGATTGTCATGGGAAACACATTGAGTGTAATCCCCAAAGCGATCCGTTTGGCAAGGAAAGTGCAGAGGAGCATCCACGGTAATATCCGTTTCGCGGTTGGGTATAATGGAATCGGCATGAGCCTGGCCGCAATGGGATTACTTCACCCCGTAGTTGCAGCCTTATTAATGGCTGGCTCAAGTACATTCGTGTCATGGCGGGCTTTGAAAGCCACAGGAAGTGAGTAAAGTAACATGGCCACTTATCCTAATTATATGAATCGCTAATAGCACACCGCCGGTTGATCGCTAAACCCCTTAATTCTCAGTTCATTAGGCTTATTAGTCATCTATGCGTTTTTTAGGGAGGAATGGTTTCTATTTGCCTGATTTATTGCTGATACACGTATTTAAGGTCTTGTCAGCCAACAGAAGGGGTATTTTTTATTTGCTTCAGTCTGTGCTTTAACTTCACATGGGCTTTTATTGGTTAAATTTTGTATATTGTGATTAACTAACTTTTGACTCGGATACATGCTCGATAAGTCTACATCTCGAAAAGGATTTTTAAAAACTACCAGTTTAGCTGCCGCAGGGATTGTAGCGACCTTGTTTGGAGCACGTCAGCTTAAACCAGCCCAGGCATCCAAGAATGCCAAGGCTCCAAAACGCAGTACGGGCATTGCGGTAAATGTTGAGCCACGGGCAATTGCCCGTAAAGGCGTCTAGCGCTGACCTGTTTGAGTGAGTTGATATGGCAAATGTTTTTCCAAGATGGGCGAATACTGTTCCACTTAAAGTTTTAATCATCCTTATTGTCCTTGGGGGCACCGCAGCAGTCGCCGTCGGTTATTATTACAATCCCAAATACACCAGGGTTGGCTATATGCCGACACAACCAGTCGCTTTCAGTCACTACCTGCATGCAAAGCAAGTCGGTATTGATTGCCGTTACTGCCATACTTACGTAGACCAGTCGGGTCATTCCAATGTACCGGATTCCGGAACCTGTATGAATTGCCACAACGCAATACAGGCCAACAGTCCTTTGTTAGCTCCGGTGCGTGCAAGTTACAGCTCCGGTGAACCGATCCCCTGGGTGAGATTGCACAAGGTGCCGGATTACGTTTATTTTAATCATGCGGTGCATGTTAATCGCGGGATCTCCTGCATAGAATGCCACGGCCAGATTAATGAAATGGAAGTTGTATACCATGCCGAACCGTTGGGTATGGGTTTTTGTCTCGACTGTCACCGTAATCCGGAGCGCTTTATTCGTCCAAACGAGGAAGTCTACAATCTGGACTGGCAGCCCGCAAGCACCGCAGAACAGGCGGAAATCGGAGCTCGTCTGGTACAACATTTAAAAGTAAATCCACCGCAGAGTTGCTCTGGATGCCACCGCTAATGCAAGCTGATTCACAACAAGAGAATGCCAGGAAAACAGGCCCCCAATACTGGCGCAGTCTGGATGAATGGGCGGATACTCCCGAGTTTCAGGAATGGGTAGAGAAGGAGTTCCCTTCTGGCGCGGAGGATATGAATGGAGTTAACCGCCGCCATTTCATTAAGATTATGGCATCCTCATTTGCCCTGGCAGGTGCAGGATTGACCGGATGTCGCCGTCCGGAGCAGAAAATACTCCCTTATTCTCGACAGCCGGAGCGTGTCATTCCCGGCATTCCGGTTTATTATGCAACCTCTCAACCCGGATCATTTGAGAACTTACCTCTGATTGTCGAAACCCACCAGAACAGGCCAACCAAGATTGAGGGTAATCCGTATGTTGCACCCTACAATGGAGGCACCGACCATTTTACCCAGGCCAGCATTCTGGATCTTTATGATCCGGACCGTGCCACCCGTTCCAGTCGTGGAACGCAACCACTGACTTCCGCGCAAGTCGAAGATCGTCTGGCGGAGCTCTACAATAAACATGAGCCCACCGGGGGCCAGGGACTGGCGATCCTCGCAGAACCCTCTACTTCTCCAACGCGTGCGCGCCTTCACAAAGAGCTGGAAAATATCTTTCCAAGAATGGTCTGGGCTGAGCACACGGCAGTTGACCAGAGCAATCCGGATAAAGCAGCAACCCAGCTTTATGACTCACCGGTAAGACCCCAATACCGGATTGAAAAAGCCAAACGTATCCTCTCCCTGGATGCGGATTTCCTTTACAGTGAACCGGGACACGTTGCTCACGCCCGGAAGTTTGCCAGGACACGAAAGGTCCACTCAACCGATCAGGCAGACCAGATGAGCCGTTTGTATTCGGTTGAGAGTACATTGAGTTTAACGGGCTCGATGGCAGATCACCGTTTGCGTCAGGCCACAACTTTGATTCCTGCCTTTACGGCGCATCTCGTTGCTGAAGCGCTTCAACAATTGGGTAACGATACGGCTTATGCCGATCTTCTACGTTCCAAAGCGGGAAGTCTGGACGTTGACAAAAAGTGGATCAGCGAATGTGTGAGTGATCTGCTATCCCATAAAGGTGAATCTCTTATCATCGCCGGGAGTCACCTGCCCATAGAGGTTCATATACTCGCATTTTACCTCAATCATCTGTTAGGAGCAGTGGGGCAGACACTGGATTTTTTACGCAAGGAAGAATACGAGACTCTTTCCCTCAAGTCACTTGCCGGCGCAATCCGCGAGGGCACCGTGGATACACTTGTTATCATCGGTGGTAATCCGGTTTACGACGCTCCGGCTGATATCGACTGGGCTTCTGCACAGAGACGCGTTCCTGAGGTTGTTCGTCTCGGATACTACAATGACGAAACTTCTGCGGCCGTTTCCGACCGTATCGGTTTGCATGTAGCGGCAGCACACTATCTGGAAAGCTGGAGTGACGGACGAGCACTGGATGGCACGGTCGTCCCGGTTCAACCCATGATCATGCCGATCTTTGGTGGCATGCAGGAGGTGGAATTCCTGGCTCGCCTGGCAAACTTTTTTCAACCGGATGCATATGGCTTGGTCAAGGAGACCATCGAGGGTTTCAGTTCCGATGACCGTGTATTCGAGCGCTTCCTGAATGACGGCTATCTGAGAGACAGCGGCTACAGTTTGATTCAGACAGGCATAAGCAGCGCGAAGGTCAAGAGCCTGCTGGCCCGGGTCGATTTTAAGGCTCCTCCACCTGGTGGTAAATCACTGGAAGTCCGTATAATCCCCGATGCCAAGGCTTACGACGGCCGTTACACCAATAATGGATGGTTGCAGGAATGCTCTGATCCGATCACCAAGCTGACCTGGGAGAATGCCATCCTGGTCGGGCCGAAATTAGCGAAGGAAATTGGTTTTGACCCGGTAACGAAGCGTGTTCTTCCAATATCCGCAAAGAAAACGGCAACCTTCCTGCGTGGTGCTGAAATGGCTCCGGAAGTAGAGCTAAGAATAGGCGACTCATCCATCCGGGGACCGTTACAGGTACAGCCCGGTTTAGCGGATTACACAGTTGCGGTGACTCAGGGTTATGGCCGTAAAGAAGTGGGTCGTGTGGGTGAAAATCTTGGTTTCGATGTTTACCCCCTGGTCGACAGCGCCTATCCCGGTTTACGAACGGGGGCCAGTGTCGCGCTGACAGGCAATACGCTGAGGCTCGCTAATATTCAGGAGCACTGGTCTATGGAAGGCCGCGCCATCATTCGTGAGTCGAATAGTGAGAACTTTGTGGAAGAACCTGACTTCGTCGACAAAGTTGGGATGGAGTCACATTCGCCGCCTGTTTACGGTAAGAAAGAGGACGAGTCCCTCGCTTACAAGTCGCTCAATCAGCCCCGGGGCAACTCTGTATATGAGCATCCTGCGTTCGCGGAGCCAGAGCCGAACAAGGACCACTGGATGAAACCGGAAAACCGTGACGGTTATCCGATTCCTCAGCAGTGGGGCATGAGTATCGACTTAAATGCATGCACGGGTTGCAACGCATGCGTGATTGCCTGCCAGGCTGAAAACAACATTCCGATCGTGGGTAAGGAACAGGTCATCCGGGGACGTGAAATGCACTGGATACGTCTTGACCGTTATTACTCCACAGGCGACCTTGAAGCAAATACACAGGAAATTCCGGAGGATCCACAGGTTTCACTTATGCCCATGGCGTGCCAGCACTGTGAAACCGCTCCCTGCGAACAGGTCTGTCCTTTTGCCGCCACTGTCCACAACAGTGAAGGCGTCAATGTGATGGCTTATAATCGTTGTGCGGGTACGCGTTATTGCGCCAATAACTGCCCTTACAAAGTGAGGCGCTTCAATTTCTTTGATTGGAACAAGCGTTCTACGGATCAGTTTTATCAGGGTCCTGTTGGCAGGAACGAATACGATCAGGGAGACATCTCTGAACTTAACGAGATGCAAAAGAATCCTGATGTGACGATCCGCATGCGTGGTGTTATTGAGAAATGCACTTACTGCCTCCAGCGGATTGAACAAGGCAAGATCGCACAAAAGGTCAAGGCAGGTAAGGAAAATACCGGTGATGTGAATGTGCCGGATGGCATGATCAAAACCGCCTGCCAGCAAGTCTGCCCATCTGAAGCAATCGCATTTGGCGACATTTCTGACGAGAACACGGAAGTCTACTCCTGGAAGACTTCACCCAGAGATTATGGAGTTTTGGGTTACCTGAATACGCGTCCACGGACCACTTACATGGCGCGCTTGCGTAATCCAAACCCATTAATGCCGGATTACTACAAAATGCCTCTGACAATGCAGGAGTATAAACAGAAGTCAGCTTCCGGAGACGAACATAGTGGTCATCACGGTCATGAACATGCACCAGCTGAAAACAACGGACATAATGGTCACGGGGAGGACCATGGTTAATCGCGATGCTACAATCCGCTGAAGAAACTCCTGATATCCCGGCTATTGTCAAAGAGGCCAAGCCGGTCAGTGTCCCGCGCCCGAAGATAATTGAGAATAACCGGAGCCTGCACTGGATCACAGAAAAGGTTTGTGGGATCGTAGAAGGTAAAACCCCACTCTGGTGGTGGATTGCGTTCATCACGGCTTTGGGTGTCGCCAGCTTTACGGCAGTTGGACTAGTCTATCTGGTCTCCACCGGGGTAGGGGTCTGGGGATTACGCAATCCAATTTTCTGGGGTTGGGCCATTGTAAATTTCGTTTTCTGGATCGGTATCGGTCATGCGGGCACGTTGATTTCCGCGATTCTCTGTCTGCTCAAGCAGGACTGGCGCACCTCAATCAACCGTGCGGCTGAAGCCATGACGATCTTTGCGGTTATCTGTGCGGGTATCTTTCCGCTCTTCCACGTGGGACGTGTGTGGTTCGCATGGTGGTTATTTCCGGCTCATAATTACCAGTGGATCTGGCCCAATTTCCGTTCACCTCTGGAATGGGATGTTTTCGCAGTTTCGACTTACGGAACGGTTTCCGTGCTCTTCTGGTATATGGGCCTGATTCCTGACCTTGCCACGGTAAGAGACCGTGCCAAGAACATCTGGCGAAAATACATATACGGTTTATTTGCCATGGGCTGGAGAGGGTCCACCCGTCACTGGAACAATTACGAGATGGCCTACCTGCTTCTCGCCGGTCTATCCTCACCTCTCGTGCTCTCCGTGCATACCATTGTGTCCTTTGACTTTGCCGTGGCTAATCTTCCAGGCTGGCACACCACGATCTTCCCTCCTTACTTCGTGGCAGGTGCAATATTTTCCGGTTTCGGAATGGTGCTTACGTTGGTCCTGCCTGTAAGGTCTCTCTATGGCCTTCACGACTTAATAACCCAGTATCATATCGATTGCATGTGCAAGATCACCCTGGCGACAGGTTCGATGGTGGGTTACGCCTATGCCATGGAGTTCTTCATCGCATGGTATGGCGCCAATCCTTATGAAGGTTTTGCGTTTATCAACCGGGCGTTCGGTCCCTATGCATGGGCCTATTACATCATGGTGAGTTGCAATGTGATCACCCCGCAGCTCTTCTGGTTCAAGTCCATCCGCAACAATACCTGGCTGGTCTGGATTATTTCGATTTTCGTCAATGTCGGAATGTGGTTTGAACGCTTCGTAATCACCGTTACATCCCTTGCGAATGACTTCCTGCCGAGTAGCTGGGATTACTTCAGCCCGACAGTTGTCGACATCTTTACCTTCTTTGGAACCTTTGGTGTCTTTGGCACGCTGTTCCTTCTCTTTCTTCGATTCTGTCCACTGATGGCCTTTGCCGAAATCAAGGCCTACTCGCCTCACGGTGACCCAATCGGACCTGAACACTCTAAACACCCGGGATGATTCGATGAGCAAGACCTATTGTATACTCGGATTGTTTGAGGACACCCCTACGGTATTCCACGCGGCGGAGAAAATGCGCGACGCCGGTTTCCGTCACTGGGATGTCATTGCTCCCTTCCCCATCCATGGATTGACTAAAGTGATGGGTTTGAAGCGCTCCAATGTGGGTCTCTTTTCCTTCCTTGGAGGAACCGTCGGCTTCTTCACCGGAATGGTCCTAACCTGGTTTATGGGCGAATTTAACTACCCCCTGATCATCGGCGGCAAGCCATACTGGGATGCAGTATTCCCGTTTCCGATTTTTTATGAATTAACGATTCTCCTCGCGTCCTTCGGAGCCTTCTTTGGAATGTTTATTACCAATGGCCTGCCCCGGCATCATCATCCGGTGATGAATTACGATCGTTTCCCCGAACTGCTCGACGACAAGTTCGGCATCATGGTGGAAACCCGTGACCCTTTATATGACCCGGATAAGACTGCAGATTTGCTCAAAGCTATTGGAGCCAAGGAAGTCAGCATGATCGAAGACTGAGCTTATGAAAATATTCTTCATCATATACTTTTTTGCCCTGGTTGCCACACTGACCATCTTTGGCCTGCAAGGTCGAAAATCCCAGAAAACTCCGCTGGAATTGTTCCCTGACATGGATCGCCAGCCAAAATTCCATGAGCAGTCGGAGTCTTCCTTATTCTCTGACAACAGGACGGATCGCCCGGTCATTGAAGGTACAGTTCCCTTTGTTACGGACGTGCAGCGCGAGTATGTCCACCTACGGCCAAAAGATCACTTCTACGAAAACGAGTATTTGGCAACCGGTAGAATCAGTGGACAGTGGGGTGATGGATTTCCCATTGAGCTTGATAATCAGGCAATGGAGGAAGGCCGTGAACTCTACACTATCTATTGCAGTGTCTGCCACAGCGATATAGGCGACGGGAATGGTATAACCAAATCCTATGGTATGATCGCCACAGCCAGTTTGATCGGTGATTTGGTTATGAATCAGCCTGACGGGGAGATTTTCAACACTATTACTTACGGTAAAAACAGCATGGGTGCCTATGGAGCGAAGATTCGTCCGGAAGATCGCTGGAAGATTATTGCCTATGTGCGAGCGCTGCAATTTGCCTCGAATGCTCCAGTAGATGCGGTGCCTGCAGCAGTGAAGGGAGATCTGGGACTATGAGTAGTGAAGCCACCACAATGCCGGTTTCAGTAGCCGCTGGTGGCGGCCGGCGCAACAATGAGATGATCGCCCTAATTATCGGGGTAGTGGGTCTGTCTGTTGCCGCCATTGGATTGTTCATGGGCTTCCAGAACAATGATTCCCGTCCCTTCTTCAGTTTTCTCATTGCCGGCAGCTTTTGGCTTTCCCTCCTCATTGGCACGTTGCTCCTAACCATGCTCAGCTACATCTTTGATGCCGGTTGGATGGCTATCATACGTCGCCAGCTGGAGCATGCCCTCGGGGCCATGAAGTGGGTCAGCCTTATTTACGTGCCGCTTTTAGTGGTCATTTGGCTGAACCCAACCAGTGATGCCATGCCCTGGATTTGGATGGACCTAGAGAACCTGATCCCCGGTGGCCATACTGTGGGGCATGATCCGCTATACTTGAAGAAGGCTGCGTTGCTTAACCTACCCATGTTTGTCGGGCTGACAGTCTTCACCTTTGGCATCCTCAACCTCTTGGCCTGGCAGCTGCGCCACCATTCCTGTGCTCTGGATATCGATGGTGATGCCAGACACTTTCGTATCGTTTACCGCTGGAGTTGCTTTGGCGTAATTGCTACCGCCGGTGCACTCACGCTCTATTCTATTCTCTGGATCAAGTCCCTCGAATACCATTGGTTCTCCACCATGTTTGGGGTCTGGTTCTTTGCCGCCAGTATGCGTGCCGGTATCGCGGCCACCATTCTTCTTTGCCTCTACCTTGCCTCCAAGGGCCACCTCAAGGGCATATTCAATCACGCCCACAGTTACATGCTCGGTTGCCTTTTGCTCGCCTTCACTGTTTTCTGGGCCTACATCAGCTTTTCCCAGTTTTTCCTGCAATACAACGCAAACATTCCTGAGGAAGTCTTCTGGTATAGCATCCGTGAACTCACCTACATGGATGGTGAAATGATGAAGAGTTCATGGTATATCATTAGTCGCTTCATCATCTTCGGGTATTTCTTTTTCCCCTTCATTTGGCTGCTCTTTTATCACAACAAATTCGGTTGGCGTATTGCCGCCATCTCCATCTGGATCGTCGGCTTCCATTTGCTGGATATGTATTGGAATATACTCCCGCAAAAACTCTATCATCCCGAGAAGGAATACTATGTGCAGGGCTTTAATATCAGTCCCTTTGATATTGCGGCTCTTGTTGGCATTGGCGGAATCATAGTCTGGGCTTTCATTCGCTCAGCCAAGCGCGCTCGCCCCATTCCTATCCGCGATCCGCGCATTCTTGAATCCATCAACGCCCACGAGTATCCCCATCCGCGATCCGCTTATCCTTCAATCGATTATCACCCATGAGTAGCGTTGAACATAATCCAGAAGAAGTGATACCGGAACCTTCTGAGAGAAAAATTCTTTTCTCGGCTATCGGATGGATAGGTGTGATCAGTATCTTTGCTCTAATCGTCTTTATTTCCTACATATATGACAAACCGGAAGGTATCGACCAGACCGTCATCGAAGAGCGTCTCTCTCGTAAGGCAGAACATAGTGCCCAGATGCAGGATGCGGCATCTAATTACAGCAAATCTCCGGACGGCACAATCCGGATACCCGTTGAGAGATCCATGGAACTCGTCTTACCTGATTTACAGGCTAAGGAAGTCATACAGTTCGCACCCAACCCCTGAATTTTTGCATTTTTTCGACTTTATGCTAACTTCACTCAGCTGTAGTAAAACTAATAGCGCATGATAATAACTTAAGAAAAAATTATGGAGTG
>CAYQCG010000016.1:0-13095 GCA_964415925.1 uncultured Puniceicoccaceae bacterium
CATAATCCATTGAATCTGGTTACATTTGCGGAGAATACCCTTGGAACGGCGTTACTCAGCCGTGAAATCAGCCTTCGGTTTGAGGATTCGAGTGGATTCTTCACTGCCGCGATCCTTCACCAGACCGGAAAGTGGGCATTTGCACTCCAATATCCCGCATTCTATGGACTAGCTCTGGCCATAGCCCAGAATGACCCAGATGAACTAATGGATGCCGAGACTCAACTCTTTGGCCTCAATCACCAGGAACTTGCGGCATCCTTGCTAAAAGATTGGAATGTCGATGAAGATCTTGCGGCAACTGCAATTCATTATGATGATCCGGAAAATGCACCCAGTAGCAAAGCACGCATATTATGCGGGATTGTGAATCTGGCGGGAATCCTGATCCGGTATCATCGGATTGGCTATAATGGAAGGTTGCCTGAAGAGGATGAGGAAAGCTTTTTAAATGCACCGGGTTGGGCAGCTTTAAAGAAAGAAAAAGTCGATATTCCCTTGGAGCCGGCCGAGTACTTTTCAGCATTCGGAATGACAATTGACCGTCTGAAAAGGCAAATACAGGCACTATTCAGTTGAAGCCAAATTAAGTAATATGAAAACAAAACTGCTCTACTTTCTATCATATTGTCTTCTATGCAGCCTGCTAATCGGGCGAGTCATCGAAGATCTTACGATAAAGAGTGAAATCCTGAATGAGGAACTGAATTATAGTGTTTATCTTCCTCCGGATTATGACAGCTCCGAGCGATACTATCCAGTCGTTTACCTGTTACACGGCTATAGCGATGACGACAGCGGCTGGATACAGTTTGGAGAAGCTCCCAGAATATGTGATGAAGCTATTCTGGAAGGAAAAATTGCCCCGATGATCCTGATCATGCCTGATGCCAGGGTAAGTTTCTACATCAATAATTCGAGCGGATCCTACCGTTTTGAAGATTATTTTATTGAAGAACTAATGCCACACGTTGAATCGCAATTCCGCATCCGTCAAAAGCAAGAGTACCGGGGATTATGCGGGCTCTCAATGGGAGGCTATGGAGCAACGATACTCGGGCTCCGGCATCCTGACTTGTTTTCAGGATTCGCTGCCCTGAGTGCTGCATTGTTAACTCCGGAGAAAATGGTTGAAGAGCAAAAAGCCCGTTGGGATCGTATGTTTGCACCAGTATTTGGTAAACAACCCAGCAAGGACGAAGCCTATGATGCACATATGCTGTCGTACAATCCGCATCTGTATGTTGCAAATAAGAGCAAGGAGGACTTAAACGATTTGCATATGTATATAGACTGCGGAGACGATGATTTCCTTATTGAAGGAAACTTATATTTCCACATCTTGCTGAAAAAGAGTGGATTGGAACACGAATTTCGCATCAGGGACGGGGCTCACAACTGGTCCTATTGGCGTAAAGTCCTGCCGGATGCCCTTGCGTTCCTGAGCGAGAAGTTTCATCGCTGATCAGGCTGGCTGTTCTGCTTCGTGAGTAAGGGCTGAAGTATCGACGTAGTTTTTAAATTCTTCCAGGCGTTCAGGAGCTCCAACTACCATAAGGACATCACCGGCCCTCATAATGGCATCTGCAGAGGGTGAAGTGATCCGTTCACTACCCCGCTGTATGCCTACAACCGTAACCCCGTATCTTTTACGAAGCTCTGCTCCTGCGAGGGTATTGCCATCCAGCGAGGATGCTGTCGGCAGAAGGATTTTATCGATGCGAAACCGGGTAGCAACGCGCTGAGGTTCTTCATCCGTAGAGGGAGCATCAAGCTTCTGGACCGCTTTGGTGGTCTGCTCTTCCTCGCCAAGAAGAATCAGGTTGTCGCCAGGAAAGAGCGGCGTCTGGGGACTGGGATCAAAAATCTGGTGACCATTGCGACCGAGGGCAAGGATCAAAGTCCCTGTTTCAGCGCGTAAATTCAACTCCCTGATCCTACGCCCGAGGACAGCTGAACCCGGTTTGATTACATGCTCACAAAGTCTGACTTCCCAGGGATACTTTGCTGTTATTTCATCCAGTGTACTTTCCCGGCGACTTTGTTCAGCTTTGTGAACCTCCTCTGTAAAACTTTTCATGAATAACCATTCAAGATGGCTGTTGAAGCGAACCATCTTGCGCCAAAAAACGACTGCCATCAGGATCAGGAGTAATGTGAATAACCCTAATGCCACTCCTCTGGGCAGATAGTCTGCTGCAGCGGCCAGAAAGAGCCCTCCCATCAAAACCAATACAAGAGCTAATATCAATGCGTTGAAGAGGTTGCGCATTCGGCCCTGCATAATCGGCCGGCTGGCACTGCCGGCAAACATCGCTACGGTGAGCATAATGACAATCGCGTTGAGATTGCGGACCAGTGCAATCAGGAAAGGAGTCATCATGGCCGCGGCCAACAACCAGATTAAGCTGGCAGCCGGGAAACCGGCAAACATGCCTTCGGAAACAATTTTATCCGCCGCAAGCGAAGCTCCCAGAATTATGCCGTTCATGACAAAAAAATAGAGAAGAATCTGGAGCAGTGGTCGCTGTAATAATTTCAGCAGTACACTGCGTCCGAGAACAGCACCGAGGCTTTCAATAAAGTTCCGGTAAAATCCGGCAAATGATTTCAATGCTGCCGGCATCATTCTTTCCAACTTCTTGTATTGGGCTTCTGAACCGGAACTTACAAAAGGTGTCGCCATGATAGTGAGAAAAGCGACCCCGAAGGCGATACTGCTAAGACGCCCATCAGTTACTTGTAACTGGCGCCCTAATTCGGCAATGATGAAGCTGAATTCGCCGATTTGGCTTTTAGCGACTGCACCGCGATAGGCACTACGAGGATGTTGGCCGGAAAGGAACAATCCCAGCCAACAAGAACTGATTTTACCTGCAACTACACAGAGCGCAAAGAGAGCAATCCAATACCAATTAGTGATGATTTCGAACGGATCGATCAACATTCCAATGGTGACAAAGAAGACTGCACTGAAGAGATCATGAAGCGAGCGATTGGTTTGTTCTATCCGATGGGTAAGAGGCGTTTGCGAAAAAATTGCCCCGGCAAGAAATGCACCCAAAGCTACAGAAAACTCGAATTGATGGGCAAGTAGGCTAACCGCCATGAGGAACCCCATACTGAAAATAGTTATCGCCTCGGCACTGTCCCATTTAGCGAGGAGCTGGCTGATGCGCTGGGCGAAAATGCGTCCAAAAATAAAGACCACAACGACAAAAATTCCCATCAGGAAAGTTACCAGCCAAATAGCACCCCACTGGAATTCCCGAGTAACAGCCACACCGGTTAGAACAACCAGCAGGATAACAGCCAAGACATCTTCCAAAATCAAGATACCGACTGCCAGCTGTGCGTGCGGGAGGTGCATTCGTCCCTGCTCACGTAAAATATTGATAGTCACCATGGATGAGCTGATCGCCAAAAGACTTCCGAAGAACAGGCTACTGGTAGAATCCCACCCTAACATAGGGCCGAACAGGCGCGCTAACTGGATCATGGCAAAAGTTTGCAAGATCAAGGCCATCAGAGCTGGACCCAGGACTTGCTTTAGGCGCTTAAGGTCGAACTCCATGCCAATAAAGAAAAGGAGCAGAATAACGCCTAATTCGCTGAGTTGCTGAATCGATCCAAGATCTTGAACCATTGAAACAGGCAGCAAGTTAGGACCAAGCAGCATCCCACCGAGCAAATAACCAAAGATCACAGGAAGCTTTAGCTGGCGAAATATCAAAATCACCACAGAAGCTGTGACCACTACCAAACCTAGATCAAAAATCAGGCTGCCGTGGTGGGTGGCTGCCTCCATGGTTGTATCCGCTGCCATAAAATCCTTAAATCAGTGTGCGGCATACGGACATCTTGGCAATGCCTCATGCGAGAGAATTTCCATGCCACCCTGAGAATCTCTTTGACTTTGTCGTAAATAACGTAGAGATAAGATGTACCGACACTTGAAGGCAGTGTCGTAGTAAAAAAAGCTATGTTGGGTAAGGCATTCGGGTTATTTTCAAATCATGTCGGGATCGACCTGGGCACGGCCAATACGTTGGTCTACGTGCGGGACAAAGGGATCGTTCTTCGAGAACCGTCAGTGGTGGCCATCGACCAGGAAAACAGATCCGTGGTAGCCGTCGGAGACGAAGCCAAGCGCATGTTGGGTCGGACACCTATGGGGATATCCGCCATACGCCCCATGAAGGATGGAGTGATCGCAGACTTCGACATAACGGAAGAAATGCTGCGTTATTTTCTGCGTAAGGCAACAGCAAGAGGCCGACTGGCGCCACCGACAGTTGTTGTAGCCATACCCAGTGGAATAACAGAGGTCGAACGCCGTGCAGTCCGTGAAAGCGCCTTACATGCCGGCGCGAATGAAGTACATTTGCTGCAGGAGCCATTGGCTGCAGCGATCGGAGTGGGACTGCCCATTTATGAGCCAACTGCAAACATGATCGTGGATATCGGTGGTGGAACGACCGAAGTTGCAATCATTTCCCTGGGCGGGGTTGTGTATACAAGGAGTATACGGGTCGGAGGAGATGAACTCGATGCAGCTATCATCAATTACATGAAACGAGCTTACAATCTCATGGTTGGAGAGCGTATGGCAGAGGACATCAAGATACGTATCGGATCGGCATCACCGTTGGAAGAGGAGCTGACCATGGAAGTCAAAGGCCGCGATTCTGTTGCCGGATTACCTAAAACCTTGCATATTTCATCACAGGAAATTCGTGAAGCTTTGGGCGATACAATAAATTCCATTACCGAATTAGTGCGGAATGCCCTGGAACGCTGTCCACCTGAGCTGTCTGCAGATCTCGTCGATCGTGGCTTTGTCCTTGCTGGAGGTGGCTCGATGATCCGAAACCTTGACCGGCTTTTGTCTGATGCCACCGGCCTTCCCGTATTTGTTGCGGATGACCCCCTATCTGCAGTAGCACACGGGACAGGCGTCGTGCTGCAAAATCTTGACGAATTGATGCGTCGAAAAGTGCTTCCGTCCAACTAACCCGATCTGACTTTCCCGGCAGTGGCACGTAAACAAAAGCTACCCGGTAAATCGCTTCTGGCCCTGTTTGCCCTTTTAGTGGCCTGGCTCATACTTCCAGCGACAATCAAGAAATTTCTCAGTGTTGCATTCTATGAATTCCAGGCTCCATTATGGACAGCAATTTCATATGTCCATGACTGGCAAGATTACTCGAGTCTCCGCCAACGTTCCAAAAATGAGCTTATCGAAGCAGGCCGTGACCTTAGTCGCCAGAATGCTTACCTTGAACTGAATATTCAGGAAAACAAGATTATTCGCAACGAGCTGGAACGCCTGGAAACATTACTTGGTCTTCCCTCGTATCCGGCATACCGTTACGAGATTGCGCGGGTAGTTAAACGTGAGCAAAACACCTGGTGGCAAAGACTGATTGTCCGTAAAGGTTCAAAACATGGAATTACCGAGGGTGCTGCAGTTGTATTTAGCGGAGGGGTGGTTGGCCGTGTAGCAGTGGTGCACACTTACACATCGGAAATTCAACTTGTATCAAGCAGTCGCTTCAGGGTCGCCGCACATTTTGAAAACGACCTGAGGCCAGTTACATACCAGGGCGGAATCAACCTTGCTTTTCGGGCTCCTTTCGGACGAGTCCGAAACGTTCCTGCTGACATTATTGCAAGCGAGGAAAATCCCCGGAGGTTGGTAAGTTCGCGACTTGGAGGAATCTTTCCGGATGGATTAACCATTGGCTGGGTAGAAGACATGGTAGCCGGCAGTGAGGGACTTTTCCAAGATGGGATGGTACGGCTCGATCCACGATTACTATCGCTGCGTGAAGTTGCTATACTTGTGCCAATTAATACATATGAGGACTAAGGCAGAACTGGATCCCATGGCTACAGCCGGCCCACAAGTGGCTGTCAGTTTCATATTAAATACGATACTCTGGCTGCTTCTGGGAGAGCTGGAGGGATGGTTAACCTACCTGAATGTAACCCTGTTTCTGGAAGGCCTACTCATGCTCTTCCCCATGATTTTCCTCCGCGGGTTTCCCGCCATGTTTCTCTTGGCCACCTTCGCCCTCTTACAGGACGCAATGTCACCGGCATTTTTTGGGATACGTTTTATCCTCTACAGCGCTGTATTCATAATCTTTCATTATTCCCGAGAACGTTTGCGCTGGGATCAGGGATTTCGACCCACCTTTGCAGCACTTCTTGCTAATACGATTATATATATAGGGCTGACAATTACCAGTCCATTATCCAATCTTACAGAACCTTACTTCTGGGTCCGCTGGTTGAGTGATCTGGGAATATCCACAGTTGTGCTCGCATTCAGTGCAGTCAGCTATATCAACCTGCATAAAGCAATTTTACTCAATTTAGGCTACCGTTTTTGGCAATCGAAGGAAACCCCGGCGTGATTTAAGTAACATATAATAATAGATGGCAGACCGTTCACATAAGACGAATCCGAGACTATATCTTTTTTATGGGATTATATCGTTGAGTTTTATTATCCTCGGATTCGGATTGGCTTACCAGCAACTAGTAAAGCACAGCGAATACAAGCAACAGGAGGCTGTGCAGAATACCCGGAGAATTATCCTGCCCGGTCCACGCGGAGATATATATGATCGTAACGGCCAGCTGCTAGTAGGCAATCGCCCGCTGTTATCAGCTATCATATACGTCAATGAGATCCGTACTGAATTCAGGAGTGAATACTTCAGACTTGTCCGTGAGGAACGCAGGTTGCAGGAAGAAGCCCGTAAAAGGGGTGAAACCTTTAAACGTGCGCGCAGTAATGAACTTAATATCCGGGCTCGAAGTAATGTTGTCCGTAAATACTCGGAAGAGATTGAAGCTATTACGGGCAGGGAAGCTGACCTGACGCCCAAGGAAATTGAACGCCACTTTTACCAGAATCTGCTTCTCCCCCTGACACTCGTCGCGGATCTTTCCCCTGAAGAATACGCACTTTTGGTCGAACAGCTTCCGGTGGATTCTCCGATCCAGATACTCTCCGGTAGCGCACGGTATTATCCATATGGCAACTATGCGGCACATACCCTTGGTTTTGTTGTATCGACAGAAGACATTGAAGCTGAAGGCCTCCCCGGTGATGACCTTCTGACCTTCCGCTTCAAGGGACGAGTAGGCCGCACCGGGGTTGAGCGTGCTTTTGAAGACCATTTACAGGGGACCAGTGGAGGAGAAATCTGGGTGGTTGATCCAAGCGGATTTCAACATGAACGCATTGAGTATGTACCACCTGTTAAAGGCAAGGACCTGTCAATCAGCATTGATGCGGATATCCAAGCCGTGGGAGAAGAAGCACTGGTCGGTAAAACGGGAGCGATAGTTGCGATGGATGTCAATACGGGGGAAATACTCGCAATGATCAGTAAGCCCTCATACAACCTGAATGATTTCAGTCCTTACATACCTTCAAGGGTTTATAATGATGCGAGGGAAAGGGGTGCTCTGATTAATCGTGCTGCCCAAGGACTTTATCCACCCGGCTCTACCTTTAAGCTGGTCTGTGCGATTGCCGGGCTGCATGAAGGCCTGATCACTGATGATATCATCATCAATTGTCCGGGCTATTACTATGTGGGGAAGCGGCGCTTTCATTGTCACCAGCGCTATGGCCATGGAGACCAGACACTTGAAGAAGCCATTAAAAACAGCTGCAATGTTTTCTTTTATAGTATCGGGATAGAATTGGGGATTGAGCCTCTGGCGGAAACCGCGCGCCTGTTTGGCTTGAATGACCAGACCGGTATTGAACTACCTGGCGAAACCCGATCGATGCATGTGGGTGATCCGGAGTGGAAGCGCGAGCGCTTTTATGAACGCTGGTATCCGGGTGACACAGCGAACGTAGCAATCGGTCACGGTTATATTCGTAATACACCTTTACAGATGGCATGCTTTGCGGCTTCACTTGCCAGGGGAGAGACTTTCACACAACCTACCATAAAACGCCTACCAGAGAATACGGTAGTTGATCACGGTGGGAAACTCATTCCCATAAGCGAAACCGACTATAACCGAATTTTGGGAGGTATGTTCCTCGCTGCATCAGAAGGAACCGCCAGACGCGTCAATATACCCGGTGTAGAAATGGCTGGCAAAACCGGGACTGCTGATGTCATTTCTAATGGCGAAGAACTCAATATAGCATGGTTCCTGGGCTTTGCTCCGATCGAAAGGCCAGAAGTTGCCGTGGTGGTGATGGTTGAAGGGACGCAAGTATCAGACGACTATCATGGTGGCAGTACCTCAGCTCCCGTTGCCAAAGCAATATTTGAAGAATACTTCAAAAGGGCTACTCCTATCCTATCAAAGACTCGTTGATTGAGTAAAAGGGCTCTAAGCAATTAAGATATTATTGATACTTCGTAAGACGAATCAAGTTGATGACCTTCGAAGAGATCTTTTGATACGAGCTGCATTCTTAAAAGTCTGCCTGCTATTCGGCCAGTTTTCAACTCGATCATAGCGTAATTGCAATAATTCATGCTTAACATCCTGAATACTATGAGTAGTGTTTATATTAGAATGGTCTTTCAGTTGATTGAGCCATCGGCCCGCTTTAAAACGGATTGGACTGCTGGCCATTTCGCCCACCATTCCGCTTTGTCGACTGAGCCACAGCAACATGTATCTAATTCCGATACGAAAAGCTAACCAAACGACCGTTATAATCAACAGGGTTTTTAGGAGTTGCATCCAATTTTCAAGTTGCCATTTTCCTTCCCATAACTCTATAAAAGTTGACCACACATTTCGAAAAGGCTTCTTTAAATCCTCGATCCAGGCGAGTGCTTCCTTCTTTACGGTATCAGTAATAGCCTGTTGTTGACGTTGATCAAAGTTGACGATGCGCCTATACCAAAGGACCCGAAGAGAATCCAAATAGGCACCAAAAGTTCGATCAATAGCAAGCAGACCCGTTAAAGCTCCACCGGCAATAGCGATATCGTCTGACCCGGGAGTCGGATCTGCCCGTAGCCAACCAAGCTTCGGATCATAGACCTCAACCCAGGCATGTGCTTTGCTGTTGCGAACCATAAAGTAATTTTCGTATCCATTCCAAGTGCCACCCTTAAATCCGGTCACAACACGAGCAGGGTAACCTGCAGCCCTTAAGATAAGCGTCAGGGAGCCAGCATAGAGCTCACAGTGCCCGGCAGCTGAGGACATCATCCAACGCACCAAGGCATCACCTTCACCCTCTGGCATTTTTGTTTTCAGTGAGTAACTATGGTTTTTCGTTAACCATGAAATTGCCTGTTCCGTAAAATCGACAACTGACTTATTTTCTGTGCTACTTAGAATTTCGTTAACAACTTGCCGAAGCCTGGAGTGACTTAGGTAATCGAGCGGTAATTCCAGCGTTGTTTGCGGATAACGTAAATCTTCATCAAGGGCATCCACACTTGCGGAAGTTTCAGCCAACTCGGAATCAACCAATTGTCGAGGCACGATTCCAGTCTCTAATGGACCAGTATTCTGGTAGAAGAAGACCTTACCAGGCGTTTCCTCCAGCGCAAATATCCAGAGTAAAGGATTGAAATCGAACTTTACACGATTTTGAAAGCGCAGATTATTCACGTTTCCCAATAAGGGCAAGTAACGGCTTATCCCTCCTTCAAAGTAATATGTCCAGGCAGGTTCTTCACTGTCTTCATTAATTCTCCCAAATCTATGAGTATTCAATGTGTCTGCTTGCTTTTTCGCCGAGGCAGACATCCTGAAACCCCTGCCGGTATACTCATCAAGGGCGATCATCCGCCAGTAGGGCACGGAAGGAAGTTCAACTTCTTCACTTACATCCACGCGCAAAGCAATACGGTTATCCTCAATGATATCGACTACATCACCGTAAGTGATTTCATCACTGAAACCCGTCAAACTCTGATCACTTTTTAGCTGCAGGAAAGGGAGCGCCCTTTGAAGATCGAACCGGGGCATCGTAAAGAAGATGCCAAGTGTCATAGCCAGCAGAGCCATGAAGAGGAGCCCTCCATAAGTAAGGAGACGGTAATCGACCGCGGATTTTAGACGAATCAGGAAATGTCCCCAGCGAAAGTTCTGCCATAACTTGTTTAGAGGCAGTTGTCCCTGCCCTCCACAGGTCTGTAAGTTGACCAGGAATAACAAACCCATAGCGAGGGGTGTGAAGAGTAACAACTGAAACGCAAACAAGAGTGATAAAGTCATCACACCCGTGAGGATGACCATAATCAAACATAACAGAACAAGTTGCTGGTCTTCCCTTGCCTGCCTTGGAGCAATCGTCCGCCATAAAGCCAATAATGCGATCATACGGGCGAGCGGTGGCAAAAGATCAGGACGGGCGAGGAAAAAATCACTGATAATAAACAAGATCAGGACAGGAGTAAGATACTTCCAGAAAACGTATGGGATGATTACCGGCCATCGTGGAAAAACCAGCATGGATAGCTGAATGATAATTGCAGGCCAGATAATAATGAGATGACCTAGGTCGATGGCTGTAACCGTCCAGAAACCGACCAAAGCCATCACCACAGCGGTGACCGAACGCAATTGACCCAATTCCTGATGGCTAAGCCGAGCCTGCCTGGTTGCCGTCAACATAAGCAAAAACTTGTTCTCCAGTACTGGGTTTAAAAGTAATTATTGAGCCCCTCAACTGAAGACTGGGAGTACCAAAATGTTCTACCGGTTCCGCTTCTGCCAGTTGACTCAAATAGTTATGAAGGTCACTCAATCGCTTCATGATTATAGGTGATTGATCGTTCAAAGCAGCTGCTTTCAGGCTCCCTCTCATGTAGAGATCTTCGGCCAAAGTAGCGACAAATGAACAAAGTCGCTCCAATTGCGGACCAACCGACCACAAATGTGAAGGTGTTTCCAGATGTATCGTGTAAGCAGCCTGGTCCTCCTCAGCGGTTTCCCTGACTTGTAGCGTGCCGGTTCTGGCGGAAGCCTTCCAATGAACCTGCCGCATGCCATCCCCGGGCAAGTAGGGCCGAAGGTTGATCAGTTCTGTGCCATGTCCCCGCTTGACGGTGAAAGAATCACCACGACGGGTGTGTGTAAAACCTGTAGCTAGAAATGTATAGTTTAACCGTTCTGGCCATACGACAACCTCTTCAGAAATACTGTCACCGATCTTTTTTCGTAGGAAGCCAAAAGGAAATTGGGAAAGCAAGCCACGTAGAATAATGGTTTCATTTCCGCGCTCAACTGGCTCAAAAAGCCATTCCAGTTCCATATTATTGCCGGGATCCAATCTACCGGACAAAGGTAAGACCGTTTCACTTCCCGAATTATTAGCTACTATATTAAACCATAGAGCGTATGTCGGGAGACGCTTTTTGTTGTTACTGATATTTAACCTGATGGGACTGACTTCCCCTGCGCGCATGTGGGGTTCCACATTCAAGCTCCAACGGGTCCCCGCAAAGTTTATCCAGGACATCAATCCACTGAGCAATAGACTGGAAAGTAGAAGGGCGAGGGTAAGATATAGGATATTGCTCGCTGTGTTAAACGCAGCAGTCCCTACACCAATGGCTAACAGGCAGAGCATCAATCCTGCCCGGGTAGGCATTGTAGAATGGCCTCTTTGTCTGACAAATAGATGCTTGAATACTCTCCAGATATTCCTCAAGGGCGCACCCTTGGTATAATACCCGGGATCTGCCCATTTACGTGGTTGGTCGTCAAGGTGTTTAGAGGATTCTGTCACTATGAGGTAATTCCGTGTGCTGCCTAACAACAGTCGGTAATGCGAGTAAATCTAAAAGGAAATTCGTTATTTACTCGAATCAATTAGTTAAAAACGTACCCATATCATTGCCAAACATCGATTTGCTGACTTTATAGCAGCTCCATAAAAAATAGGGTATTCACCTTAAAATTGTGTTTGCCACATCATGTCAGTATGTTAAAAAGTAAACTTCAGAATTTAGATAATCCTCAAATTCAATAAGCTATAATGAAATGTTTGTAGTTTAATAAAAAACTTTGGATACAGGGTTATCCTCACTCAAACATCACTGACGCAGCACACTACGCAACTTATTTCACACTTCGACTCAGCCCGCCGGTCAGTTACCGGCGGGCTTCATATATGTTTTAGAAAAAGGCCCACTGAATTGTGGGCCTTTTTGGCATGCAATAGGTTGAGTTTCTATTTTCTTAACTGGTGTCGGCGACAGTAGACAATTCCGAAGAAGGCTATCACTGTAATAACTTCGTGATGGCACTTTCCGGAGTGGAAATCGTAACTACAACATGTTTAGAAAAGTCTGAACTATAGGCTTTGAATCGTTTTGAGTTCAATCCGCAGGAGCATTAAGGCATTAAAGCAAAATGGATTAAGCATTGCTAGAGCTGTAGGTAAGCTTATGCATCTCAGACTTTATGCGACTACGGATTGATCAGGCTATTGGGTGTTATTGGTGGCTTCTAAACTTATAAAGTTATCCATAGCAGTGCCTCATCTCATAGCAACGCCTTTTCAATAAGGTTCATCCCCCAACTTCTTGTAAATGTAAACGTATATCAGATGACTCCGATAAGTTTTGTCGACCCCGACTTCTTGATCTTCCAAATCATTTGCTCAAAGTTATAAATATGAAATTCGGAATAATCGGCACAGGGATGATTGCACACATCCATGCCCAGGCGATACGTAAACTTGAAGGAAGCCATCTTGTAGCGTTCTATGGCCGGAATGAAGAAAAATTAGAAGCTCTGACAGAAGCTCATGATTGCAAGGGTTATACTGACCTCAATGCATTCTTGAAACATTCGGAACTGGAAATCGTCACCATTGCAACAGCATCAGGTGCCCATATGGAACTTTGTATTGAAGCGGCCAAAGCAGGGAAACATGTGATTTGCGAGAAACCTTTAGAAATAACGATGGATCGCGTGAATTATATGATAGAAGTATGTCACAATTTCAATGTAACATTAGCAGGGATCTTCAACCGTCGCTATAATCCTGCTTTCCGGCATCTGCAGTCAGCGGTGCTACGCGAACGTTTTGGGAGAATCGCACTGGCTAGCGCTTACATCTAGTGGTATCGG
>CAYQCG010000017.1:0-3977 GCA_964415925.1 uncultured Puniceicoccaceae bacterium
CCTGCATTGCCAGAAAACCGCTATCCTGGCCATGGACGGAAATAACCGTCAGTAAGAGCAGAGCCCAAGATGCCCGCATCTGCATTGCTAAGCTAGAAATGCTGGCCTACGGTCTGGGTTGAAAACCCGTTTGGAGCGCGTTTAAGGTTCCCGTTGTCAACGTATACAGAACGGTCGGGAGTCGCATCCAACACTGGCGGCATTGAATGAATCGTAGTGAAATTCCGGCCTTCATCGACTGCGAATGAATTCAATGTGTCCACTATGAATTTTGTTTCATTCTCGTTTTCTACACGCTTTGCGACGACAACACCACTGCTTGACGGAGAGTTATCGGTAACTACCTGTTCGCTCTGTATAACCCCGGAACTGACCATAGGTGTAGTATCGAAGGCTTCTTGTTTTACCGGGTACGAATGAAAAATAAATACTGCCAAGAGGATTGTCACCAGCAGACCGCAGAATGACCACACCAGCTTGTTGTGTGTGAGATGCGTAAATATGTGATCATTCAGCTTTTGTTCGCCTTTGCATAAATGGGTCAGTGCCCTGTGTTTGAAATCGCGTTCGAAATCATTCCAGAATTCCTGATTCGGACGTTCGTGACACTTAAGTTTTAATAGGCTCCTGATGTCAATCTGACAGCTTTCTGTGTGTTCCTGAGTCGACATGGATTTGTTGTTGTTCTTCTTCCGCATTAACCAAGATAGTCCTGTAGATGTGCCTGAAGTTGTTGCTTGGCGTAGTGTAAGCGAGAGCGTACAGTACCCACCGAGCACTTCATGATTTCAGCAATTTGCTGATGGCTGAGACCTTCTATTTCAAATAAAACCACAACAGTTCTATGCTTTGGAGACAATTTCTGCATAGCTTCGTTCAATTTTTCCTGAAGTTCTTTAATAACCAGTGTCTTGTCGCTCTTGCTCCGTTCGGCCAGTAATTCAACAATATCGCTGGAGCTGACTTCTTCATCCAGGTTTTCAAAACTGAAAAACCGGCGAATCCGGTTGCGCTTCATGTGGCTCAAGGTCGTATTGACCGCAATGCGATAAAGCCAGGTAAAGAAGCTCGATTTGCCCTTGAAACGATTGATCGAGCTAAAGGCCTTAATGAAAGATTCCTGGGTTAAGTCGGCTGCGTCCTCACGGTTCGAGGTCAAATTATAAACAACCGCAAATAACCGCTCCCTGTATTTACGGACAAGCTGGTCATACGCTTCTATCTCGCCAGCCTGAACCCGTTGTACAAGGATCAGGTCCGTGTCTGTCTGTTCGGCATGAACAGGAATACCCGGATTGGTTGTTTCCCCTACTGCCTGGGAGTAGTTCACGTCTCAAAGCATAGGTTTATTTGGTTGCAGCGCAATCCCTAAGTCAGGCAATTGCGGTAACACCCGTCTGGTCCAGATATTTATATATTTGTTGTCTGAGAAAAGCGCTCATTCCTTTGAGGAGTGATGCCGGCGGTGCGTCTTCGATCAAATTCAGAGAGGCGTCGGCAGCATCTAATTCATCGTGAAAAGCCGTACATACTTTGGGTAAAATTTCGAATCGGCGAAATTTTACCAGAAGGTCGCTTGTCGATTCCGGATATGCCTGCAGGTTAGCCAACAACTTAAACCGTTCTTTAGCATCCAGCTCATTGAGCAAATAAATAACTGGCAGGGTATACTTGCCGCTGGCCAGATCGGTCCCCAGGGTTTTTCCCAGTCGTTCCTCTTCACCAAGGACATCGGCAATGTCGTCAAATATCTGATAGGCAATACCTAATCGACGCCCAAATTCTGCGGCTGCCGCCACAAACCGTTCATCCTGGTCAGCAATGTCTGCTCCCAGATTTGCGGACACCCTGAATAACTCGGCTGTTTTCAATTCAATTGAACGATAATAATCCTCAATGCTGGTGGAGTCATTGCCCCGTTGAAAGGTCTGACCAATTTCCCCGGCGCAGACACGGCGGGTTGCCTCCGCAATGGCATGACAAACCTTTGGTGTTTCGAACTCGGCAGCCAGCTTCAATGCCTGGGAGAAAAACGCGTCACCCAGTAAAACGGCAACGTTAGTCCCGAATTTGCGGTTTGCTGTCTCAGTTCGATGTCGTATATCTGCATCGTCTAGGATGTCATCGTGAACCAGCGTTGCAAGATGCACCATTTCGATAATAGCTGCTACCTTGACCAGCTCCTGATTGTTCTGCTCAGGGGTGTAGCCAGCTGCAAAAACCAATAATGGCCTTAGACGTTTACCCGAATGTTTCATGCAATAACGGGTTAACTCCCTGATTTCCGGTTCAAAACATGCTTCCTGGGACACCAGATAAGAGTCTAATTGACTCATATATTGCTGAACAGGCTCGACAATGTTTTCGAGTCTGTTTCTAAAGTGGTTGTTATCCGTGTGCTTGTAATCTAGAAGCATGTTTGGAAAGTACCTTAAAGCGTTGTAAAATCAAGCCTTCTGCCTGAACTGGCAATCCCGGCATATTTTTTAATCCCGCAAAGTCGCCTCTTAACAGCATGAACGATGATCCCTTGCTCTCGATAATTGTCATAGGTCTGGCGGCCTATGTCTTTCATATTTGGTTTTCTGATTTTAAAGCGCATCGTAAAGGCGAACCCCATCCCAAAGCGCTGCCGGGTGCCTTTCCGGCAAGCTGGAAGCCCGTTATTATAGGCATCGCGGGTGCGTTTGCACTCGTTGGTATTGAAACCTTGGGAGAATACAGGCTTGATGTTGTGTCTGAACAGTCGACCGTTAGCTGGCTCTTCCTCCTGGTTTCCATTTCCGCAGGCTTTATCGAGGAACTTGTCTTCCGGGGTTACCTCGTCGTCAGAGGTAGAGGCGTTTTCTTGCGGGTCAGTGCCATTGTCCTCTTCTCCGCTTTGTTCGCTCTGGGTCATGTGCAGTATTACCTCGATTGGGCGGAGGACGCCGCATGGCACGAATTCACCTTCTCGATAACTGCCAAGTCCAGCTGGACACTGCTATTGCTCTTTCTTAACTCACTGTGGTTTTATACTTTACGATTCCTTCCGAGCAATCCTGAACGTAGTTTGATTCCCTGCTTTGCAGCTCATATTGCCAGCAATATAGCCGTGTTTTTAGTCAAATTGGCCCAGGGTCACGTCTCCGGTCTCTACTAATGAAACACCCCGCCTCGGCTTTACCAAAGCGGGGTGAATCAAAGTTAGTAGTAAATGTGATTCAGTCTATTAGTTAGTCGAAACTGATATCCATTGACCGTTCCCCGGCAGGCTCTCGTCATATTCAAAGAAGGCACGCAATTCTCCTTCCACACGAGGATCACCACTGCCCCGTTCATAATAGAACCAGCCCGCTTCCGGATTATACATCCAGGGGAACCACTCTTTCTTGGTAAAGAGCCAGCCAAGCTGAAGGTCATAGGCCCACAATCCACCTTTCGGTCCTTCGCGGAGGTATAGCCAGCCGTGATCTTCATGGTAGATCCAGGGAGCCTTGTTATCCAGGTATCCGTCAAACCACGGGGATATCCTTGTATTCGGTTCTACCTGCACGGGTCCCAGCAAGCCCGTAATCATCGAATTCGGCGACATTGGCGGGTTGATCCGCGTCGCGTATCTTGAGCCCGACTCTACATCTGATCCACCGATCGCTGTCCTGATCTGCAACAGCAGGGAGGTGCCCAGGGCTGCTAACGCTTCTTCCACCACGGGGCTTGTATTTCGCAGGAGGTTGATCTCAAGTGATGCCGCGTCTGCAAGATTGGGCAGACGGTTATTCGGAACATCTCGGAAACCCAGCCTTGGCGTAATCAAGAGACGGTTACGTTCCGGTGAATCATTATCGATGATGAATTCAGTCACAAACTCGGCGGTGGTAAAGAACCTTAGAAGTGACAAACCACGATCCAAATTGCTTTCCGAAGGCTCGCTCCGCAATAACGGGTCAAGATTTTCTTCTCCTTCGGAAACTCCGTATTTAAGATCCCAGAGCGTC
>CAYQCG010000017.1:3987-12973 GCA_964415925.1 uncultured Puniceicoccaceae bacterium
AAAAATGTCTCCAGTTCCAGTTCTGTAGCGGATGGATCCGGTATCGTAACCTCTAATTCAGGCAATAAATCCCTCACAAGGAGAATAAGTCCGCGTAATGGATCCACTTGACTGTCTTCCAGCGCTTCGAGGCGCTTCCGACGGATCAGGTTTACACCGTTTTCCAGTTCTTCACGGTCCGGGAAGGCACCGGTCAACAGAAAGTGAGCCATCAGGACTCTGCGGGTATCCTCGTAATCCTCTAATCCGAAGATCTCGCTGATAAAGACGCTGTCAGAGATACTGCCGTCCGTGAGGCCAAGTTTGAATTCGTCAATCTCATCACCCGTTGGATCACGGAAGAGTAAATCATCAAACGTGCGTTCAATAAAGATGGTCGTCTCGTCCACTACCGGTTGAGGATCGGGATCATCCGGATCACCCGTATCCGGCGGAGGCTCGTTTGGATCAACCACAGCAGGTGGCTGGATGACAACTGCCGTAATCCCGGAAGTCGCCCTCAGGATCGCCTCATTGCCACTTTGATTCACTTCACGTGTAGCGGTGGCGGAAAGGAACACCTGGGATGCGGTTTGCTGGGTTCCGGCAATCAAAGGCGTCCAGTTGATACTGAAAGGCGATGTGGTGTCGCTTCCGATAACTTCACCGTTTGCATAGAAAGTGACCTTATCCGGATTTGTGATAAAACCGTCTTCCAGTTCAACAATGATTTCAAGAGGTGTCCCAACCGTACCGATCGGTGCAACCTCGTCGGAAATCACCAGCTGTGGTCGTGTGCTGACAACATCGTTAACCACGATTGGGATAACCCGCGAGTTAACGGCATTTCCGTCACTGTCAATGGCTCGTGCATTGAAGAAGAAAATTCCCTCCTGGATTACATCGTAGACAAAGAAATACGGCGGCTCGGTGCGGGTCGCGATGAGTTCGCCGTCACGGAAGAACTGCACCATTAAGGGAGAGTTGCCCTCAATCGTGTCTTCGCGGTCAATCGCATTGGCAAAAAGCATGATACGTGAGCCGATTGAGGTGGCATTTTCGCTCGAACTGCCATCCGGCAACGCAAAGACCGACACTGCCGGCACATTTCCGGATTTCTGGATTATGTTCACGTCTACCGGCTGTGATGTCTGGACAGACTGCACACTGACTGAGAAATCATCCGAAATCTGCAGGGACCCAATGTTGGAGAGCGATGCGGCACGGATTTCGAAGGTCTTGGAAGACCCGCCACGCAAATCAGGTATCCAGTCGAATATGTAAGGGAAACTGGTCGCTTCACCGACAACTTCGCCGTCCGCGTAGAAGATCACTTTTTGCAGGTCGTCTTCCGTCGCACCGGTTACTTCAGCCCTCAACGGAACCCGTGAACTTTCAGTCTGGACTGATCCCTGGGTCGGGCTGAGCAGCGTTATGATACCACTGTTGAGTGCGGTGCCATTCGGTGTTCCGATGAAATTGGAGGAATCCACAACCGCGGTGTTCCCTTCGGAATCGGTCGCAATCACACTCAATGTGTAATCAAAATTAGATCCGGGATTAGTCGTTGGATTAAATGTAACCGTATACGGTGGCTCCGAGAATGAACCACCCGGCAGAGGATTTCCATTCAGCAGGAATTCCACATCAACGCCGTCAGGTTGATCGTCAAATACGGTCGCCGTGGCAACAATATTGGATGAATTCGTTACATTACCGCCACCCGTCAAATTGAGGACGATCAATGGCGCGCTGCCGGCCTCCTCGACTGCTACAGCCTCGCTCACTGAGGAAAACGCGGTGGCAAAGCTCAGGATCTGGTCGACATTCGCTACCGCGCGAGCCCTGAATCGATGCAAGCCCAGTGAACTGGGTGTAAAGGAAACGCGATACGGGAATGTTGTATCCTCGCCAATAAAACGACCGTTCACAAAAAACTCTACTTTATCAATAACCCCGAAGCTGTCTCCCGCACCGTCAAGAAAGCTCGCTTCAGCTTCAATGTTAACCGGCTGACTCACCGTCATCATCCCGTCATTGGGCGGATTAACGATCTCAACCGTTAGCGATGGCGTTTCACCAAATACGGTAATGGTTTTGGGCTGCGATAGGCGCCAGTTATCGGCCGGGTTTCCGGCTGCGTCGATCTGCACTGCACGCGTCGTGATTTGGAAATCCTTCCCGGCAACGGATCCGTCCGGTGGAAACCAGGTAAAGGCAAATGACGTTTGGCTCATGCCGGTCGGCAGTGTTGTCGTTTGCATTGGCTCCGTAATGGTCCCAATCAGGACACCGTTTGCAAAAAAGTCCATCCGGTCGATCGGGATGTCCGCACCCACCGCTGTACCAATGATTTCTACAGGCTCGCCGAGAAAATAATCATTACCATCAGGAACCGATACCACATTCGAAAAAATGAAGTTGGACTGCTGGTCAACGATGCTGACCGTGATCGGAATGGATTCAAAGATACCCGTCGTGTGGTTAAACTCAGCCGCCAGCGATAAGTTTCCTATTTCCGCAGGATCCACCAGTATCGAGAAGAAGTCACTTCCAAGTGTCTGGTCGACGTCGCCTGGCAATACCGGGTCACCAAAGGGCAATCCATTGATCAGGAACTGGACGCTGTTGATGCTCCCAACCGTTGCCGGCGTAATTCGGGCATTGATGTAGAACTGGCTGGATACCGATACATCGTTCACCACATCTCCGCCGCCCAAAGGCAACGGGTGCATTATGTCAACACGGGGCACCGTGTCCGACGGCGGAATGTTCGCCGCCGACGTTGCTACTGAAACAGTGTCAATCGCACTGCTGTCTCCACCAGTGTCTGTCGCCGTCACGCCAAACGTATAGCTTCCCACTGACGGTATGGTGTAATTCACTTCATATGGAGCCGATGTCAGTGAAGGCGCTATCGGGAATCCGTTGACCGAGAAGGTTACGCTCGCAATCGCATCCGCTTCATTTCCATCCGGTGCTACGTTTGCCTGCAGGAGAATACTGTCACCCACGTTGACAATCGCACCATCGGTGGGATTCGACATTGTTGCGGTAGGCGGTGTCTGAGCCGCGAGGAACTGCCCCAAACCCAGAATCAGGGCGGTGGCTAGGTATCTGATGAAGTTTTTCATGGCCGGTATCCTATCTTTAGGAGGTTATTGGTAGAGGTCGGATTATTCAGTTATGAGCGAACCACGCTGCAGTCGTTTTTCGCCTTCTTCTTCCTTTTTACTGATTTTTTCCACTTCCTCATCCTGTTCCTCTTTGATAGCGCCGATCTGTTCACGGAGGCGCGTTTCCGTGCGCAGTTGTTCGAGCTCGTCGCGGGTTTTCTGCAGTTCGGTAAAGAGTGCCTGTTCGCTCGGCGGAGGTTCATAGCCGGGCAGGTCCTGGGTCTTGATCCCCATTTCCCAGAGCCGCTGTTGTGAGAACACGTCGCGGTATGTGCTGCCGTCCGGGTTCAGTACCTTGGCGGTAATGAAGATGATCAGATTCCTTAAATTCAAGGCGTCTTCGGAACTCTTGAAGAGTCGGCCCATCAGTGGAATGTCACCCAGCAGTGGCACCTTGGTGTCTTCCACCCGGGTTTGTTTGTCGATCAAGCCACCGATCGCCAGGGTGAAGCCGCTTTTGATCGTAACCGTGCTGATTGTCTTGCGTGTCGTGATGATCGGTATCTCGGCTGCGCTGGCGCCACCAAAGTTTACAGTCCCGGTCCGGCTGGAAATTTCCGGTTGGATACTTAAATTAATGAAGCCAGCACTGTTCACCTGCGGGGTGACATTCAGGATGATACCAATCGGCTTGAATTCAAACCCGCTAACCTCAAAAGATCCCTGTTCTTCGTTGAATGTGAACTCGGGTATGGGGAATTCTTCACCGATATTGATCTGCGCCTGTGTGTTGTTGAGCGTCACAACCGTCGGGGTGGTCACAAGCTCGACTGTGTCATTTTCCTCCAATGCGCTCAGCACAACATTAAAGGCATCTGCTGAAAGCAGTGCTGAATCCGCCCGTGTTGAAGAGACCACACGCGTAAAGTCATTGATCTGTTGCAGTGTGTCATCCAGCGTCGCCCCCGGGCTTGTTCCGCCTGAAGTCAGGTTCGTTGTGCTGTCATTCAGTGTCGCATTCGTACGCTCACCTGCGCGCGTCCGGTCCAGGTCACGGCTCAACTCACTCGCACCTATGCTATAACCCGAAAGTGATGCCCAGTTAACTCCCAGATTCTTGACATCGCTTCGCGTGATTTCGACAAATTTGGACTCGATCATCACCTGGTCCGTCGGACGGTCCAGTCGCTCGATGATCTGCTGGATCTTGCTCATGCGGGACGGTCGCTCTGTTATCACAAGCGAATTCGAGCGGGTATCCACCTGTATCCGGCCACCCACCGCGTTATCCACCATCGGGGTGATCGCGGCCTGAAGCTCGGCTGCCTGGGCAAAGTTGATTACAAATACACGCGTATCGACCGGCTCCTGGGCCAGTTCCTCACGGCTTTTGATCTTTATGATATTGCCTTCCTGCACAAAAGTGAATCCCAGTGGCTCCAGCACCACACTGAACACTTGCTGCCAGGTGACGTTGCGGAGCTTGACCGATACGCTGCCTACCAGCGTGTCAGGAACCACCACATTCAGTCCGTAGAGGTCCGCCACATTGCGGATAATTGTGCGAACTTCCTCATTCGGAAAGTCCACCGAGATCGTTTCTGCGTCGCGGCTGACGCCTTCAGCGTCGTCTCCGTTCGGGAGATCGAGCTCGACTTCATCCGCTTCGGGCAATTCCAGCTCGAAGGCGGGCAGGTCGTCTGATGGCTGTGCCCGGCCAATGAGGGCGAATCCTGTCAGGGCACATATCAGGAGGAAGGTTGACTTTTTCATGTTTCTAGGGAGTTGAGGTGATCAGTTGAGCTAATCAATTCTTATTCTGATGACGTGTTTTGATCAAAGCTTGCCTGACCTCCGCTATTATTATCGGCGAATTTGCGCGACAACTGAGCATCATTTAAGGCCAGGGTATACCCATCGCTGCTGATCTCGATCAACTCGACGGTATACGTAAAATCACTTATCTTGGCGCGGAATTTGCCTCCAATCTGCATGGAACTTCCACTTGGCAACAAAAGGACCTGCCGCTCACCCAGGGTCATAGTGCCTGTGGGATTGAATTTCTTGGCAATCGCTTCAAGCGCCAGATTATCGGGAAGTCTCTGTGCTGCCGGCGGTAATTCCTCCCCGGTTTCCGTAATCACCGGAGCAGCTTGTTGGGTGGCTTCACGGACGAACGGGTCACTCGCCTCCTCGAGAATGGTGGCCAGTTCCGCACCGTCGTTATTCAACATTTCCCGTGCCTTCTCCAGCGTCTCTATTCTTGTCTCGCCAGGAGGTATCTGACCTGTCAAGCCCGCCGGAATAAGCAGGATCAGCGCGATCGTTAAATAAATATGTGTGTCTTGTAGCTTCATGACGCCTGTTTCTTTCCGAGGATCTCCAGCCTTAGCTCCACACGGATATTGTCCTGGAGCGCATCACTCGCCATCTGCGCACTGAAACTGTCTATGCGCACGAAATATTGGTCATGCTGAAGTTCATACAGGAAAGATAGCAAATCCTCGTATTTTCCTTCGGCAGTCACGATAAATCCGATCGAGTCAAACCGCTCGAGTTTTGGCTTGCCAACGGTTTCCCCGGTGGTGTCGGCGCCTTCCTGCTGGGCCACATTGATGATGCGCAGGTTGCTGTCGCGCTCGAACTGATAGAAATAATCAAGGTTCAGCCCTCTTTGCAGGCCATCCATCGTGCGCTCGTTCAATTCCGCAGAGAGTGTCTTCATTTCCTCAAGTTGAGGTTCTAGGTTCGTAGAGTTTTCAAAATTAACGGTAAACCGCTTAAGCTGGTTTTCCATATCGTTGATCTTCGCATCAAGGGCGGAGGCGCCTCCTGAACGTGTAAAATAAGCACCAACCAGTATCAGTGACAGTATTACCCCACCCACGACGATGGGATACTGCTTGATTTTTGCGATGAGTTCCTGGGTGTTCATGATGTGGCGGGTGAGTCGGCTGTTTCTTCCTTGGGGTCGAGATTCACATTCAGTCGGATATTGTAATTGAAGACCCCCAGTTCATCATCGCGCTGGAAAGTCAGCTCACGGTCACGCAGGAGCGGTTGCAGCTCTTCTGAGTCAATCAGCGCATTGTAGAAGTTATTAATCAGTTGGGGTTCGCGGGTCGTTTCAGACGCTACCATCGTACCCGTAATCACAATACGATGATAATAAATATCCTCCTGCCCTTCCTTGCTCGCTACACCTCGCATTTCCACCTGGCTGATCAGGCTCTCGGGAGGTTGTTTCTCACCAATCAGAAGCAATAGTTGCGCAGGTGTAATCGAGGTATTGAGGAAGCTCTCCAACTCCTCAAAGTCCACTGCTACGTTATTGAACTCGGTATTCAGCTGGATACGATTGCGGTTGATCGGCGTGCGGTCCTCAATTGTTTTTTGGATCCGTTCAAAAGATTCCTGCTTGCTCATCGTCGCGTATTCATTGAACACAACCATCGAGGCAAGGCCCGCTGCCACGACAATGACGATCACGTTCAGGAGGAAACCGGTACGGATCACCTTGATGTCAGGTAATTTTTCCTCGACCCGGAAATTGGGTCGCCAGTTCAGCTGGACTGATTTTTTAGCCTTTTTTGTCGCCATTCTTTTCCGGTGCCGTGTATTCGCCCATCAAGCTGATCAACCCATGCCAGCGGGCATCCAGGGAAGACAGGTTGACGGAATCATCCGCTGTAATTCCGAGTGAATCCAGCCACTCAGCATAGTCCACTTTCAGGACCTTGACGCCGAGATGACGGGAAAGGACTTGTTGGATCCAGCCAAGATTCTTGGGTAAAAGCGGCATGTAGAGCTGGCCAATCGTTTGCCCGGTCTGCACTTCGTAGAACCCGGTAGAGGCCTGCAGCTCCTTGAGCATCTTGCGCAACAGTGTCGTCCCCATCTCTGTGAAGTCGAACGTGTTAGAAAAAAGTAATTTACGTGCAGACTCTACATCCTTTAGGCCGAGTTCCTCCTGGATAAGCGGCAGCATACCTTCCAGCCCAAAGGGTATTGGACGGCAGATCTCCAGCATGTTGCTGCTCAGGATGAAGAGATTTGAACTGTCTTGTGTGACTTCCAGCACCAGGGTTGGCAGCTTCAGGCTCTTCACCCGGGAGTAATGGACTAACCCTCCAAGTGATGCCAGGGTGCCAATCTCGATCCGGCTTGGAAATTTGCCCTTGTCAACCAGTGTTTCCTGTATCTGCAAGAGCTCTTCATTACTCGCACCGCAAAAAAGAAGCTCCTTCTGCGCCGTTAAAGGCTTGCTCAGGTCGAATTCACTCCCGTCTGTCGCGTTGATCACGGCAGCTGCATGCTTCCCGGGATCGATTCGAAATTGGGTCTGCAGGAGTTGCGCAAAGAAATTCGTATCCTTTGCCTTGGCCATGCTTTCCATCGTATGGCGGCGGAAAAAACGGCTTTCAGGATAAATTCCGCATACGCTCGGAACATACCGTACAGTCTTGCTCGTCAGTAGCGATAGGACAAATTCCCTTAATCCTCCATTGATTTCCGCCAGCGAGAATTCCTTCAACGATTCTATTTTGAAAGGGGCTAGTAGAGACGTCGTAACCGCCGTTTGCACGGAGAAATCGTTCACGTCTATGAACAGGCCTTTAGTCTTGGGGCTTAGCATAACGGTGATTAGATATAGTAAATAAACGCCCCAAGTTCAGCGAAGCAGTTTTGTTTTTCCCAACATAAGAATGACTTAGAGAATATTTTTACTTTTTACATACTCAAGCAAAAAAAGCTGAGGTTCATCTGCAGTCCTTCTACAGAATTGCCTGTAGCCTTTCTTGTCCGAGCATGACTTTACTTACTCAGTTTATATCGTCGGGGCCCACCTTCGGTTAAGCTCAATTGTAAAAAAGTTGAGCCTCTCACCGCTGGCAACCTCTCGTACCCGCTTACCAGGTACGCTTCTTGTGTCGATTCGCGCGGGAACGCTTGCGGCGTTTGTGCTGCGCAATCTTGCGACGTCTTTTCTTCTTCAGGTTGCCCATATAATCACTCTACGGTATTTTCGTTCAGGAAAAGGGTGTGATAAAGCCGACTTCCTCCCTTCAAGTAAAGCTTTTTCTGGATACTGGAGGTTATTTCGACCATCTCAGGAGTTGTCTCTGCAATGGCTGCAGGGATTTCGGCAGGGAACACTGCCATACCAACCCTTCTGTCCCATTGTCCGGTTTGTAGGCAACTTCAGCAAGCCAGTGACACGCGTGTCCATGCAACGGTTGTTCCACTGCGTTCGGTTTCTTCCGGTAGTGCGGCTTTAGCTGCGATAAAAACACCGGCTTTTCACGGGCATACTTCTGGTCTCCCACAATGGGCAGTCCTGCTTCCATCGAATGCAGTGATAACTGGTCTAGCCGATAGTAATTCGTCCGTGCTTCCCACCATGTATACCTGCCCAGTTGCATGAGTTTCCTCAACCGGGTTTCCGCTTTCTTTCCAGTCGTGTGTGAAATCAGGGCGCAGTTCTGTGTCCGGTGTTTCGCAATTGGAAGGTCGATCTCCAACGTTTCTTCCTCGATCCTTGCTCGTGTGAGAAACTGGAAGGCCAACTCCAGCTTCATCGAACCGTAAGCTTCCCTGTATAGCTCCTTCGCCTCCCTACCCACACTCAATACCACAAGGCCCGGTATTTCCGGTTCATACTGGATGACAGCGGCAAGCGGTTGACCCTTGCGCAATCCTACCCTTTCCAACTCCGGCTTGCCTTTGTCCAACTGGAATTGTAGCGCATCTACCAGACTGGGGGCTCGGCCATACCAGTTGCTCCGTTCGGGAATGACACCCGCAGGTTTTTCCAGGATCAGCAGGTCATCCCTGAATTCCAGGACACGCAGACGTAACGGCTGCTCGCCGAGTAAAGGGGGTGGAAATCC
>CAYQCG010000018.1:0-12576 GCA_964415925.1 uncultured Puniceicoccaceae bacterium
CCCAATTTTTTTGCTGACGATTCGACGACGTATTTATGGAAGGCCCACGGGATTCTGCAGAATGGCAGCTATGATACTGGCGCATATGAGTACGAGATCAATCGGTTGCCTGGGGTGTCCTTAATCTGGGCACTCATATTAAAACTTTTTGGGTACAGCCTTGGAGCAATCATTACTGTGCAGGTATTCCTTTACTGTATTTCCATGTCCTGGCTTGTTCTTAAAATAAGAAAATACATTTCACCCATAATACTGCTTATTTTGCTTCCTTTTCTATTTTATGCACCGGCTATCGTGTGGTCACTGGCATTGGCGGCATCTGAACCTTTGTTCGTTATCACTCTGATAGCAGCATTGGCTGGCTACATAAGCTGGATTGAAAGCAAGTGTATCCAGAGGTGGGTATGGACGCGTATATACACAGTTGTTGCGATTACCGTCTGCTTTATTCGGCCAAACGGTATTATAATTCTTAGTCTGCCGGTACTGTTGATTGCACGAATAACCAAGCAAGCATTTGAGGAGTACGGCAGGGATTTTATTTATAACAAGTACTGGATCCGGTCATTGGCTCAATTTGGCATGCCAATACTGATTGTCACTCTATCCTTTTTGGTTTGGTCGTACAGGAATGAGATCAAGCGTGGTGTTTTTTCGCCAACAGATCTTGAGCCAGTTGCATACGCAAACGCTCCTTTTGTTAACGGAACACTCGATGTAAGGGGGCTGGGTTCAGAGCTATATGCTATAACGGTGCGACAAAGAGCGAAAAACGGATATTTCTTTCACGGCTGGCATCTTAGGCATAATCTCTTTGTTGATATTACAAAAAACTATGAAAATAGAGATATCACCACTCTACCGAAGTTGAATACTAAGCTCATTCAATTCAATGATCGGCATAGTACATTAATACCTGTCCCTCTTGATTCAGTGAACTATCTTCGTGCATTCAGTCATGCACTTTGGTTTGGACCGGAGGTAAATCCAGCAAATGAAAAGCTGATGCCAGATTATGATTTGAAGTCAGAGTTAATGGAACAAACGCGTAGTAATATCAGTTGGATTTCCGATCAATATAATCTGAAATTTGTTAAACTAGGATGGATTCAAGGTCTTTTTAACCAAGTTAACGATTACTACCTGATCTATTTTCGCCTCATATCAGTTCTGGGCATGGTGGCTTTTTTCGCTTCTGCATGGAAGGGCTGGATCATGCCCGTTGTTTTTCTTCTACCCTATTATTCCAATCTCTTGATCAACGTTTATGTACAGAATGTGATTGGACGTTACGTGCAAACACTCGACTGGATGCTGCTGATTGGGCTTATGCTCTGTCTTTCACGATATATCCTGAGGGCAATAAGCCGGATTAATTCAGAAGTTAAACGGCAGACAAAACAGGTTGAGCTTCCCTGAAAGGTTCAAAAAGCTCATCAACCACATAACCCCAATTAAACTGTCTTGACCAATCCGGGCCGTTACGGGCAAGTCGTAATCTGGCCTGAGGATTTTCAATGAGCTGTGTAAGGGCCATACATAATGCTGACCTGTCGCCGACGGGGACAAGCAAACCATTATGGCCTTCCTTAATCGCTTCGGTGACTCCACCCGTACGGTGGGCAACTACAGGCAGGCCATGCGCGCTTGCCTCCAGATAGCTTAGTCCAAAGCCCTCCACACTGCTTTTCCAGCGCTGACTGGCCATAACAAATATATCTGCCTGATGATATAACTCATTCAGTCGATGATCCTCAACTTCTCCAAGAAGTTTCAATCGAAGTCGGTGTCGTTGGGCGAATCTCATTAATTCGCGTCTATACGTCTTGTGATTTGTAGGACCAGCCAGCCAATATTCCGTTTTATCCCTGACCGAGGCCGGCATTTTTGTCATGGCTTCAAGGACCGCCATTTGTCCTTTCCGGGGATGTACTCGGGCAACGGTCAAGAGTATGGCGCGTCCATCATCACGCTTAGTCCGGATAAACGGGTCAGATTCAGGATACATAATGTCGGATCTTAAAGCACCATGGAGCACTTTTACCCGGTCGCCCAGATCTGGCTGATATTTATCCAAAAGCCTGCGGCTGTATTCTGATACGACTCCAATCACATCAGCATGCTCTAAAATTCTTCTGAAGAGACGGCGTCGCATTGCATTGGCATTGAGACGTGCGATTTCTGATCCGTGAAGGGTCAATACAAGTCCGGCCAACTTATCCAGATGGGTTTGTGAGCTGTAAAGGAATGTCCGCAGTGGACCCGGCTCGGGCATATAGAGGACGCTTCCCTCCCAAAGTTCACGGTATTTACGCAGGTACTTGGCCAGCTTTATCCGGCATGGCCATCCCTGTGTTCCTCTCAAAGGGAGTTGCCTGACGGGATAGGGGAATGGATTGTTTTCCAGAGCGGCATGTTTTGGCGCCCAGACTTCTACATCCAAACCACTTTGATGTGCGTGACACATGACCTCCCTGCAGTAAGTGGCAATGCCACCTTTTTGCGGGAAAAATTCATGCGTTAATGTAATAATTCTCGGTTGCTTAGTCACCCTTTGCTTAAGCGTATTAGTGGGCATACAATTTTTCTTTCGCCACGACCAGCAAATTTATCATGCTAATTTCAGGCGAGTGAAGAGGTTGCAATGCTGAAAATAGATCCGCGCATAGAGAGAGCACTTGTGACAGGTGCGAGTTCAGGCTTGGGGAAAGCCGTCTCAGTTGCTCTAGCATCTTACGGTATAGAGGTTTATGGCACATCAAGAGACATCAAGCGGATTCCTGAAGGGGTGAAAGCGCTGAAGCTGGATTTATCTTCGGCAAGTTTCACACATCACTTTATCACCGAACACCGGGAAATAGTTTCGAATGTGGACTTGTTAATTAATAATGCTGGTTACGGTGTATATGCTCCCTTTGAGTTATTTCCAAGAGATGAGATGGATGTGCATTTACATGTAATGCTGAAGGGTCCACTACATTTGTGTCGTGAAGTCTATCCATGTATGCTGAAGCGTAAGTTTGGTATTATTGTCAATGTGAGTTCACTGGCATCAGACTGGCCCATGCCCTATTGCAGCATGTATAATACGGTTAAGGCTGGTCTAAGCGGATTTTCCCGAAGTTTAATGCTTGAATCATCAAATACCGGTGTTTCGATACTTGACTTTCAACCGGGAGATTTTTCGACTGGATTCAATAAGACCATGTCGTTGAGACACCCTATACCCAATGATCCATCTCTGCAGCATACATGGACAAAACTTGAAAGACACTTGGAAAACGCACCCTCGGCAGAGAAAGTGGCTGATAGGATGCTGAAATTACTAAAGCGCCCACGCAGTGGGCGATATACAGCAGGTAGCTATTATCAGAGAGTATTCGCACCGTTAGGAGTTAGATTACTGGGTCTGAAGCAACGACTTGGCTTGATTCGGTGTTACGATTCAGTGCAATCTCGATCCATCATTGAATGAAAATTACCATACTACAAGACAGACTCCGGAATGGAGGCACAGAGCGGCAGAGTTTATTTTTACTGGAAGCATTCCAGGAAATGGGACACGAGGCTGAATTACTTGTATTCTGCCCGGGTGGGCACCTTATGGAGGTCGCTACGCTAATTGATGCCCCTGTTCGCTTTCTGCAGGCAAAGGATACGCGTATAGCCTTTTATGCTCCTCGTTTACTCCGTGAAATAAGACGTTTTGAGCCTGATGTCATCATGTGTATGGGCAGCAATGCCAATAACTATGCGGGGTGGCTACAAGTCAGATATCCAAAAGCTAATGTAATTTCCACTTTAAGGACGGGAAAATCGCTCTTGCCCACCCAACTTTGGTCTCTGAAAAAGGTAAGAGGAGTGATGGTCAACTGCTACTGGTGGGGAGAAAAGCTGCTTTCCAATGGCTTCCAGGTGGACAAGTTGTTTGTTGTTCGGAATTCGCTACTACTTCAGGCGAATAATACACCCGATTACCGAAGAGAACAGATCCGAAAAGAGCATAATATTGTGAACAACACATGTGTTTTCCTGAATGTCGCGACATTTAGAACAGGCAAGAGGCACCTGGAGTTAATAAAACATTTCGATGCTTTGAGACAAAAGAATCCGAAACTAGATTGGCAACTATGGCTGGTGGGTGACGGGCCTCAGCTGAAGTCAGTCAAGACGCAGGTGTCGCGACTGGGACTTGAAAACCACATCCATTTTTTTGGATATCAAGCAGATCCCTACAAGTATTATTGTGGGGCTGACGTCGCGGTTTCCGCTTCGAAAGAAGACTCACTGCCCAATTTCCTGATTGAAGCACAAGCTCTTGGATTGCCGACGGTTGCCTATGCCTGCAGGGGCGTCGAAGAATGTTGTTTGCCGGGACACACCGGGATAATCGTGCAACCGGAACAACCAACTGACTTTATACATGCGATTGAAGTCCTTGCTCAACAACCCCGCCTGCGTCAAACACTAGCTTCGGCAGCGCCAGACTTCGCTCGTGAACGCTTTGCACCACGGAAACAAGCCCAGGCGATTCTCGATGTTTTTGAGACTTTACGTCAGCGTCACTTTGGGAATGCTAATATACAAACAGTCGCCTAGGTTTTTCTTGGATTTAGCTAGAGGAGCACTAATTTAGTGTCCCAATGTCCATTGAATTGCCTGATGTGAGAAATGTCCTTGTTACCTTTAGTATTTACCTATTGCCAATGAGCATGTTGGTAGGGAATTCGCTCCTGCCTGAATCACTCTTCCCGCAACTTAAAATCTACATAACAGAAGCTCTGCAAGCCGCGCCGAACATCCAGCGTCAGCGGCTGCACGCGGCTGAAGCAAGAGGTGGTTCACAGGCTGCGGCGAGTGCCCGTTTGCCCAAGTTGACCGCAAATGGGCGACTGGCATTGAGAGCGGAAAACCGTTTCGGAAATGAGGCCGACTTCGATCGTTTCAGCGGGATTGGGGATACAAATATGTTTCTTCACCAGCCAGTATACCACTTTGGAGGTATTGAGGCGCAGATTACGCAAGGACGCTTGCGTGAGGATATCATACACTACGATACTGAAATTGTAAGACGTGACCTAATACACGGCATACGTTATCATTATATACGCTGGTTGCTGGAAATGCTGGAGTTTAGGTCTGTTGATAAACACATAGACTTTTCAAGGCGTGTTCTGGACGCAAAGAAAGCACTTCTGGAACAAGGTGGAACAAGCCGGCAGGAGCTACTTCAAAGTGAAATATTTCTACAGGAAGTGGTCGAACGAAGCCTGGCTTTGCAACGAAGTATTAATTATGAACGGCAGGCTTTGGAAAATCTTATGGGACGTTCATTGCCAAAGGATGAACCCTTGCCGACCGACTTTCCGCAGTTTAATCCATTCCACCCCTCTCTTGACAGCACTGAAGGGGATATTAAAAGAGTAATGGATACGCCGGAGTCCAGGAGGATGCAACTCAGACTTGAAGTTGAAGAGGCTCACTACAGGGAGCTGGAGTCTCAAAGCTTACCCAGACTTGATATCGTTGCAGGGGTTTATCAGGATTCCGTGGATGACTACCGGAGCTTGTCAAATGGTGGTCTGGAAGCAGACTCTGTCCCCAGAATGCAGTCATTTTTCGGCCTGCAGTTCAGCTGGGATATCTTTGATGGTTTTCGTAAAGATGGTCTGAAGGCAAGTTCTATTGCGCGACAGCAAAGATTAGAAATCGATCTAAGGGAGCAACTGCAGCAACATCGCAGAGAACTTGATCAGTTGCAGACTAACCTGCGACACATCTCACAACAAATTCGGGCACGAGAACGACGGGTTAACTTAGAGCAAGAGCGTGTCCGTGGCTTAGTGGAGTTGGAGTCAGACGATATCTTGACGCAGAACAGTTTGCTCCAGGCACGTGTTGATTTAGCACAGGCAGAAGTAAATCTATGGCATGCTCAAGGTGAGTATCTGCTTCAATACTCAATATTTGCTGATCGCTTCCTGGTCACTGACCAAAAAGAATCCCGTTGAAGATGAGTGTTTTCCTGAAGATCGCCTTGCCTGTTGCAGTTATCATTGCTGCAAGCCTATTTCTCCTGAATAGCACTCAAAAAGAAGTCCTGGCTTCGCAAGCAACGAGAGGAACAGCTGTAGATGCGGTTACAGGATCGATTAAGGTCCACGCCTTGATAGACATTCATATTAAATCTGAACAGGACGGTAAAGTAATAGAGGTATTAGCTGAGGCGGGTAACATGGTAAATCGAGGTGATGTGCTTGCAAAATTGGACAGAAGAGACTTGGAGCAGCGGCTGAATCAGGTTGAAATCCGATTGGCCGCGGCAAAAGCGAGGAGTGAACTCCCTTATCAACCAGAGATTACCAGGGAGTCCATTGAAAGTGATCTCGAAAGGCTGGAGCGACAGGCTGAATTCGGGAGTGCCTCCCAGGCCCAGCTCGAGCAGCGACAACGCGATCTACGAAGTAGCAAGACGGCATTAGCTTATGAGCGCATTGGTCGTTTTGAGCAAATAGAGCTACTTGAAGCAGAGGCAGAAGGTATCAAGGAAACACTGGAGAAGATGATTATCCGGGCACCCTGGGACGGTAAAGTTGCCGAGGTGTTGTCCTGGCCTGGAGAATTCATATGGCGGGGAAGCTCTGTTGTCAGACTGGTTTCGCCAGGCCGATGGATTGAAATGACTTTAGCAGAAGAAGATTTTTATGGAGTCGCACCTGGCCAGCAAGCGGTGCTTAACCTGGCAGCCTATCCGGGTGAGAGAATCAATGCAGTTGTAACACGAGTGTCTGAAATTGCTGATGCCGATCAAAAAACGAGAACAGCCATACTTGAGGCCAAATATTCTGATGAATTCCTGGTTCCGGGACTGACGGGGGAAGGCGTTTTGTCTAAAAAGGTAAGGGGAAATACTATCCTTATTCCGAGACGTGCCCTGATTGGGACTGAAGTTTATGTAATCGATAGCGGCGAAATCGAAGTAAGAAAAGTAACACCAGGATTTGTAGGGTTACAGAGGGCAGAGATATTGGAAGGTCTCGAGGAAGGCGAGTGGGTCGTTCTGGAGGATCAGGACTTGTTAGTTTCAGGCGACAGGGTAGAAACCAAGAAGGAAAACACAGTTGCGGCATCGATGCCTTGAAGACCAACATGTTCCTGACTTATCAGATTGCCTGGCGATTTCTAAAAGCAAAGAAAAAGGGAATGGTCCTAAGCATGTCCGGGATCGCCTGTGGTGTTTCCCTTTTTGTCATTACACAAGCACAAGCCGAAGGTTTTCAAAATTTTTTCGTGGAAACGATTCTTGGGATCAATGGTGCGATACGAATTGAAGATAAATATTTATACCGGCTAACCTCCTTGCCGGTTGAGTTGGAAGATGGGGCTGCAACTTTTCAGGCACCCTTACGTGAAGCACGTAAGACGGTTGCCGGTGTGCCACAGCCATTTCTTGTAATGGAGGCGGTTAAAGAGTTCAGTGACGTTTCTGGTGCAGCTCAAGTCTTACGTGGTCCGATCAGGGCCTCAAATGGCTTTACTGAAACTGACGCACGCGTGTTTGGCATTCAATTAGAGGACTACCTGTCTGTTACTAAATTACCCAGTCAAGTAAAGTATGGGAGCCTGCAGGATTTTAAGCAGGTTACCAACGGCTTGATACTGGGAAGCATACTTGCTGCCCGTCTAGAGGTGATGCCTGGTGACACAGTCTATTTAGGCGCCCTAAATGAGCGCAGGCGCTATCGGTTGTCAGCCATAATAGAGACCGGAGTGGAATTATATGACAAAACCAGCGCATTTGTCGATTTACGTGAAGCCAGACAGCTTCTGGGCAGATTCGAAGGTGCCAGTTACTTGCAGGTAGGCCTGAAAGATCCACAAGAAGCGCCGAGGGTTGCGCGGCACATGGAAAAAGCCATTGGCCACTATGTGGCTTCCTGGCAGCACCGTGAGAAGTCCTGGCTGGAGGTGTTTGGTCTTCTGAAAATCACCAGTGCCGCTACCAGTACAATACTTCTCATCATCGCGGGCCTGGGAATTTTCAACACATTGGCTATCATTGTTATGGAACGTCAAAGGGAGATCGCAATTCTCCGGGCAATGGGATTTTCCCGCTACGATATATCAAAGGTTTTCCTTAACCTTGGACTGATATTACTTGCTATAGGGGTTGGTGCTGGATGGTTGCTGGCAATAAGTTTAACTTACCTGATTGAACAGCTTCCCATAAAAGTGAAAGGAATCTTTACAACTGACCATATCCTTGTTGAGTATTCGTTTTATCACTACATCATGGCAACAATTGTTGCCGGGGTAATGGTGTTTTTTGCAAGTTACCTGCCAGCCAGAAAGGCTGCCAGGACCGAATCAGGAGAAATAATTCGCACTACCAGCGGATGAATGACAGGGCTTCATACGTGAGGGTTGTTGACCTGTCTCACAGATTAGGCACAGGAGAGAACCAGACATACGCATTAAAGGGAGTGAATCTGGATTTTAAAGAGGGTGAACTCAATGCGGTTGTAGGCCCAAGCGGGTGCGGCAAGAGCACTTTACTTTACCTGATTGGCTTACTCGACAAGCCGGATAGAGGGCAGATTCACATCAATGGATCGAATTTAGCGAATGCATTGGATTATGAAAGAACTGAATTTAGACGTAATCATATCGGGTTTGTCTTCCAATTTCATTTTTTAATCCCCGAGTTCACCAGTATCGAAAACATAATGCTACCCATGCGCAGGCTTAATTTATACGACGGCAAGGAAATAGAGGATCGGGCCCACGCTTTACTGGTAGATGTGGGTCTTGCAAACAAGGCCAAACGTCCGGCCAATCAATTGTCCGGCGGTGAGCAACAACGTGTTGCGATTGCCAGGGCGATGGCAAACAAACCTTCATTGCTGCTTGCAGACGAACCTACAGGCAATCTTGATGTGGATAATTCAGAGAAGGTATTCCAAAATCTGGAAAAGATCTCCAAGGAGAACAAAACCTGTATTGTTCTGGTTACGCACAATACACAATTGGCTGAAAAGTGTGAACGAATATGGGAGATGCAAGACGGTGAAATAGTCGGACCTTAGGGTTTGTCGATAATGGTATTTTTTGTCAGTTGAATACCGGTTTTCGCGCTTGAGGAGAAAACCAGAATTTCTGTTTCACCATCCGCCCTGATAATCTCAATACGGCATTGAGGTGATAATGAGTCTTCTATTTTGGATGAGATTATGGGATTTGTTTTAGAACCTAGTAAGGGTATTACCCAGGCTAACCAAATCGGACGGAATACTTCCAATGAGTAGACCGCAAGAGATGAATGAACTTTTTGATTATAATCTGAACTATACCAGCTGGCATATTCATTGTCATTGTCAGCTTGAACCAGCCTGTATCCTGCGTTGGAGGGAACCAATGGGATCAATTTCAGAGTGGCATCCGATATCCTGCTTGAAGCGGCATTAACGACACCAAAGTACCGTTGTATGTTGATGTCAGGGTGAAAATGCCAGAGTGCATCGATTCTATTGATCCCATAAACTTTAACATGATCCAGGATAACCAAATATTCGCCTCTTCGATGATAAAGAGCCCGAGCGTGATAGTTGTGGCCCTTTCCGAATAGAGGTTTCCGGGGGAAAAGGCTTTTGGAGGCAAAAAAGTCATGACTATGTGTTATGACGGCCAGAACGTTCAGTGGCTGATGTGACTGACTTACCAAAGGAACCGTAGATTCGTTATCAAGTATGATCACGTTGTGCGCATCAGGTCCGGTGAAATATGCACGGTCCCTTCCGGGTTGATATGTGTAGCGACCACTATCGACCAGAAAATCCTGCCCGTATTCACTTAGGCTTAAATGGAAACGGTCATGGTGCTGATGGGCCGTACCATGTGGTCCAAGGTCAAAGAAAGCCCAGAAGTCATATTCCCTCCAGCCGCTTCGCAAGACAGCATGACCAGCATAAGGGAAGTAACGTGATGGCGGACCATCCGGTCGAGTGCCTTCTCGGCCATTGCTGGCGATGTAGTGCCAGTCGTCCCGGTTGTAGAAGTCGATGACTTGCTTAAGATAGTAGACATTGTCCTCCAGATCAGAAGCGTTGTTCAGTGGGCCTTTTCCGTCAGGACGCATGACATAGGCATAGTAGTTCCACATTTTCTCCACGCGTTTGAGCAACAGAGGATCTACCCTGCCACCATTATAGTGCATTAGCTCAATATAGCGTTGTGCATTTTGCAGTGCGACTCTTTGATACAAGTTTGTAAGTTCTTTGTATGAGCCATCCGGGTACGTTTGTTTCAGTATTTCATTTTTAAATACTTCTTCTGCATACGAAAGCCATTGAGCTGCTTTCTCGAACTCCGGGAAGGTTATGGCAATGGCGGATAGGGCAGTCATTTCTGTCAGTAAGTGGTTGCCTCCCCACTTAGTGGCATAATATCTTAAATTGTGTGCGTGATCCTGCAGGCTGTGAATTAGAAGATGGCGTGCCTCGGCCGAAAATCCCGGCTCCATTTTCAATCTCTGGTAAACAGGAATCCATGAGTCCAATACTCTTCTGGCTGTTTCAAGCGCTCGCCACTGGGCTGAAAAGGAACGTGCCCGAGGATACGGATTGGCTCTTATCCAGTTCACCAGAAGATCGTTAACTTTTTCAAGATAATAGCTTTTCCCGGTCTTTTCCCATTGCTCCACAAGAGCGGGCAGAACGAGCATACGGTTGTTCATCCATGCCCATTCCGGTTCGTTATCGGGACCTTGGTGCCCCCAGTCCAAATGGCCATTCTTCCTTACTGGCAGCATAGAGCTTTTTCCTAATTCTATAAAGCGGTTTTCCAGTGCAGCGTCAGCACGGGCAATTGAATTTTCCGGGGGGAGATCAGGCCAATTTATAGGAAGAATCTTTTCCGCATGTAGTGAGAGGCTACAGAAGCTAGCTAATAATGAATATTTAACGAACAGATATTTGGAAAGAGTCATAGGAATTACTCATCATCCAATCCTCGGGCTAGTAATTTAGCTATCGGACTACTGAAAGTATAGAGCAAGCATGCAAAGATCAGACCCAATATTGGATGAAGTAATTGAGAACTGATGTAATAATCTAGATAAGCCGGATCAAATTCGCTAATGCTGCCCAGAATATTAGCGATTAACTGCCACAAGCCGATTGAAAAGATCAGCAGTGCAATTATTCGAACCGCCAATGCTGCTCTGCTCTTAATGGAACTCATAATAACTCTTTTGAGTGCATTCCAATAAAGAGATCGCGTAAGTACTTTGCGGCATCATTTTCTTCAGGAAGCTCTAAATCATTATAGGGTTCCGTTAATCTCGCTTTCACGCAGACAGTTGAAAAGGGCAGGGGCAAGAGATGACGATCCCATGTTTTCAGACGTTTCGCGTATTTTGCTTCTGCTGAAACCAGTAGAAACCGACCATTGGTCTTACTGGCTACTTTAATTGCACCTTTACGAAAAGTGTAAATCGGACCACTGGGACCGTCCGGAGAAATTGCCAGGTCGTGCCCATGTTTTACCGCTTTGAGCATTTCACGGGTGGAGGCTACAGATCGACGTGTACTACTGCCACGAATATTATCCATTCCCATGAACTTATAGAAGCATGCTTCCCAAGCAGCCATGCGGCTGGCACTGATCAGAGCAAATATTCTTCGTTTGGGACGGTATCTGCGTAGCATTTCCGGCAGGAGCAATGAACGATTGTGCCAGATGGTGACAAGGACTGGACCGGATGAGTAATGAAGCGCCTCCCTATCAGCATTACTGGCAGGTTTCATCCTCAAGGATGCCAGGTATAAGCGGATAAATATTGCAGATGGGATAAAAACCAGACGTCGCCAGCCGGTAATTTTGTAAACTGTGCCGCTTTCAAGAGCCTTGGAGCGTGGTTTCTCCGGGGCCTCTAATTTGCCTTGCATAGCATTAGCAGTCACGAGTGATATGAGTCAGAAGTTACCGAAATTGGTCGGGATGACTGGATTCGAACCAGCGACTCCACGGCCCCCAGCCGTGTGCTCTACCAGGCTGAGCTACATCCCGCACTTAAAGCGTAGAGTCATTCCAGACTTTATGGTCTGGGTCAAGCTCAGGGAATGACGTCACTCTTTTTCAGTTTATCCAATTTTGGAGCAATAACAAAGCGGCAATATCCGGCATCTGGATTATTGCGGTAGTAATCCTGATGGTATAATTCAGCGGGATAGAAATTTTCCAAACCCTTGATCTCTGTTACAATCGGATCATCAAATAGTTTTTGGGCGATAGATTTTGACTTCTCAGCAAGTTGGCTTTGCTGTTTATTTGCGGTCAAGATGATAGAGCGGTATTGGGGTCCAACATCAGCCCCCTGTCGGTTTAAAGTAGTGGGATCATGTGCTTGCCAGAAAACGTTTAGCAACTGTTCATAGCTGACAATATCCGGATCATAAGTAATCTGGATAACTTCTGCATGGCCTGTATCACCCTGTAAGACACGCTCGTAGGTAGGATTTGAGACTGAGCCTCCAGCGTATCCTGATTCGACTTTAAGGACACCTTCAACCCATTGAT
>CAYQCG010000019.1:0-12393 GCA_964415925.1 uncultured Puniceicoccaceae bacterium
CACTGCTGCCGGTTATTCCTTTTGCCAGGAGGCTGGCCCCCTCTTCAATCAGCGCTTTCTTCGCACCCATATCCACTTTCAGGATACCTGTGGGCCTTTCAAAGAAAGCGATCCAGCGCTTCCTCGACCGGGCCGGACCTTTTTGCGGAGCGAAATACGTCCCCTCGTTCTGGCCGCTCAACAATCGTCCGAGAATCTCAGGATCAGCGCCGCTGCCAATGAAGACACCGCAACCTGCCTTTGTAGCGGTCCTGGCTGCTTCCAGTTTGCTCCGCATCCCACCCACGCTTGTCTGGCTGCGCGTGGTTTCAGCAAGTGCTTCAATCTCCGGCGTGATCTCCTCAACGACCGGGATAACCTCGTGCGAGCGCATATTCATCAATCCCGGGATGGTCGAAAGGATCACCAGCAGGTCCGCTTTGAGGAGGCACGCGACCAGAGACGCCAGCACATCATTGTCCCCGAATTTGATCTCATCCGCACTGACGGTGTCGTTCTCGTTGATAATCGGGACGACCCCCAGTGACAGCAGCTTTTCCAGCGTATCCTTGACAGCTACGTGCCGTTTCCTTCCCCGTACATCCTCCCGGGTTAATAGCACCTGCCCGACAGTCAGTTCGTGTTTATCGAAACAGCCCTGCCAAGTCTGCATGAGCATGGTTTGTCCGATCGCCGCACAGGCCTGTAAACCAGAGAGTTTCCCGGGCCGTTTCGCCAGACCCAGTTTTCCCATGCCCAAGCCTACCGCACCCGAACTCACTATGACAATTTCAAGCCCCTGTCCGCGTAAGTGGGAAACCTGCTTACAAATACCGGCTATACGAAGACGGTTGATACCGCCGTCACCATCACGAAGAATCCCCGTCCCGAGCTTGATAATCAGGCGTTTCATCCCTCTGCATGGTACTACACCTTCGTGAGTTCGGTCTCCTTTGCCTCCATGGCTGCATTGATCTTGGCAATGTAGTCGTCGTGCATCTTCTGGATATCTTTCTCATACTGATGCAGGTCGTCTTCCGAGACATCGCCGTCTTTCTGCATCTTCTTGATCGGGTCCAGGGCATGGTGCCGCGCATGACGGATGGAGACGCGTCCGTCCTCGGCCAGCTTATGGGCAACCTTAACCAGTTCCTTGCGGCGGTCACCGGAAAGCTCGGGTACGTTAATGCGGATGATATTACCCTGAATCGAAGGCGTCAGGCCGATGTTGGCCAGCTGGATTGTTTTCTCGATATCCTTGATCACGTTCTTGTCCCAGGGCTCGATCTGGATGGTTCGGGCGTCGGGTGTTGTCACTGCGGCGATGTCCCTTAAGGCCATGGTCGATCCATACGAGGCGACCTCTACAATAATGCTGTCGACCATGCTGCTGGAAGCTTTCCCAGTGTGCAGGCCGGCCAGTTCGTGGTTGGTGTGCTCGATGGCTTTGTCCATCATCTCGCGTCCTTCTTTAATGGCTTGTTCGGGTGTCATAGAATTGAGAATTAAGGGGTTATTTAACGAGTGTGCCAATCTTTTCCCCCATGACAGCCCTCGTTACGCTGCCGGGTTCATTCATATTGAATACAATGATAGGCATATGATTGTCGAGGCACAGTGAAAAGGCTGTTGAATCCATCACCTTCAGCCGTTGTCTCAGGGCATCCAGGAAACTCACTTCCTCATACTTGACTGCATCCGAATGCTCATTCGGATCCTTGTCATAAATACCGTCGACCTTCGTGGCTTTCAGGATCACCTGTGCATCCACTTCACTGGCACGTAAGGCCGCTGCCGTGTCGGTTGAGAAATAGGGATTGCCGGTTCCAGCCACAAAGATCACCACCCGGTTCTTTTCCAGATGCCTTACCGCCCGTCGCTGGATAAACGGCTCGGCCACCTTCGACATCGGAATCGCGCTTTGCACCCGGACCGGAACGCCCATCTTCTCCAGGCTGTCCATGATTGCCAGACCGTTTATCACTGTTGCCAGTAGTCCCATCGTGTCCCCTGTCGTCCGGGCCACGCCTCGACCCTGTCCCGCCAGACCTCGGAAAATGTTCCCGCCGCCGATCACCAGCCCGATTTGCACACCGAGGTCATACACTTCCTTAACCTGCTGGCAGATCGACGCCAGGGTTTCCGGATCAATGATCTCGTCCGAGCCGGTACGCCGCAAGGCTTCACCACTCAACTTCAATACAATCCGTTTATACTTCGCTGCCGGAGGAGTCTCGCCGCTATTCATTCCATGCATCACTAGGGTGACTTGCCCCCAGCGTCAAGCCACTGCACCTTAAGCAATTCGCGGACTTGACGAAAACTACACTAGCCTGCATCTTTCCATCTTTCCACAGCCCGATGGTGTAATTGGCAACACAAATGGTTTTGGTCCATTCATTCTAGGTTCGAGTCCTAGTCGGGCTGCCATAATTTAAGACAAAAACATTGTAGGACAATGTATGATTGATCTTTTTAAAGCGATCCAGGTTGTTCGTTTTCGATAGTCTTATGTTATTAAATCAAGTAGATATGCTTATGATTTTCATTTACTTGTTTGTGAATCCCAACTGAAAATTGTCCTTTTGCGCATTATTAGTAGCATCTTGCCATATATTTTGTGTGCGTGTTTGTGTTCATAAAATACACGCGAACTTGTAAGTAATTAGCTATTATTTACTTCCTTTGTATACCCACTAAGTCAGAAGCTAGTTCGAATTCAGCAACAGCGTAGTCAATGCCATTGATTGCCAGAGCAGCGCACATGGTTTCGATTTAAGCTAATACAGTAAGAACCTCGACCACATTTTGAGCCTTGGAACGCTTACTTTCTTCGTTTTTCACTTTCTGCAATAGAAACTGGGGCATAATTTATCGCGACTGGGTCTCAGTATTATGTTGACAGGCTATTTATTGCGACTGATTCTCTGTCTCATTATGACTGATGCTCGCAATTTTAGACGAACACTGGCTACGCTATGTCTTTGCTTGAGGTTGGCTTACTCTCAGACTGAAGACGCTGGTGAGAATGTATTTACGCTGCCCGAAGTGCGTGTGACTTCCCAAAAGATACCGCGCTATCTTCAGGAAACGCAGGAGAGTATTGCGCTGATGGATAATACGTTCATTCGCGAATTGGATATTCAAAACCTGCCTGACCTTTATATTCAGGCGGCCAATGTGCATACTATCGTTGACGAGGGTTTTGGTATTCGTGGGATTACTCAGAATAGCATTGCGACAGGTGGAGGTGACGGACCTTTGGCGAGTTACTACATCGATGGTGTCTCGCTGACAGGTTTTACCACACGCTTTGGCCCTAATGATCTTTGGGATGTTGAGCAGGTTGAGATTCTAAGGGGGCCACAATCCACTAATGTCGGACGCAGTGCCTTGGCAGGTGCTGTTACAGTGAAAACTGCTGACCCTACACCAACGAATTTCCTCACCGCATTGGAAGTCAGCTATGCTGAATACAATACGAGTAACATTGCGGGGATGTTCAATGCGCCTCTGACAGAACGCTCAGCCGTACGGCTGGCAGTCGAGCATCAACGTTCGGATGGCTTTATCTCCAATCCCACACGTAGTGAGGACGACTACGATGATCGCGACAATACCACAGCGCGAATAAAGTGGCTATGGGAGCCCTCAGCCTTAGAGGGGCTGCGCTCGGTCGCTAGCTTCCAGTATTCCAAGACCAGTCGAGGGGAGAATATTGTCAGCTTGGTCGATCCTGCCGCGCGAGAGAATTTTGCTAACTTAGAAGCTTTCGAAGATGCTGAGACCTTCCTTTTGGCCTGGGATGTTCAGTATGACCTGACTGAGAACTGGAAGCTGTTTTCGCTGTTCTCGCTCCTTAGTTCAGAGTATGATCGGCAAGACGATGACGATCAGGGGCCTGGTGGTGAAGATGCCTTCCGGGGTCGATTTGCGGAGGATGACAACTGGGCGCAGGAAATGCGTCTCAACTATGGCAGTGCCGACAACTCTCTGCGCGGGACGGTAGGTTTCTACTTTACCGATATCGGTTTGAGTAACACAACAGACGGCCTAGTTAATTTGCAGCCTGCTTTGCTGGGTGTTCCCGATAGCCTGTTACCGTTTTATCCAGCGTCTATTGGTGTCGGCCGGGACAGTCAGTTTGATACTGACACGCGCAACTATGCCTTTTTCACTGAGTGGGAGAAAGACATGTGGGAACTCTGGACGTTCAATGTTGGTTTTCGTTATGACCGTGAACACCAGGTTGACGCGGGCACGAGTGCAACAACACTGCTTGATGCTTTACCCGACCCCACGGCCCCTGGTCTTCCGGCTGCTGTGGCCGCAGGAATTGCGCAGGTTAATGGGTTACTGCTTTCGCAACTCAATAATAGCGCAACGGCTTCAGAGACGACCTTCGATGCCTTTCTGCCAAAGGGTAGCATCACCTATCGATGGACGGAAAATGTGTCTACGGCCTTCCACATCAAGCGTGGCTACCGCACGGGTGGGTCGGGTGTAAATCAGTTGGGTGAATTCTTCGAGTATGAACCTGAATTTTTGACGAATTACGAACTGTCATTCCGTTCCAACTGGTTCGACAGTCGTGTAATTGCCAACGTCAACGCTTACTTCGGACAGTGGAAGAATCAGCAAGTGAGTATCCAGCAATCAGCTAGTGCCTTTGACCTCATCACGGTCAATGCCGGGGAGTCAGAGATTGCTGGGTTCGAATTCGAAGTCCGTGCAAGTGTTACAGACGACCTAAATCTTTATTCAAGCCTTGGATATGCGCATACGGAGTTTACCGAATTCATTAACAATGGGGTTGATCAGAGCGGTAATCGTTTCAGCTTGGCTCCTGAATGGACTTACTCAGTAGGTGGAACCTACCGCTTTCTGGACGGATTTTTCTACCATGCAAACATGACCTATCAGAGTGGCGCGCCTAGCGACATACCCAATACAGAGGCGCTCTATATTGATTCTCGAACTATTGTTAATATGCGCATTGGCTATCAGTACGAGAATTATCGAATTCAGCTGTTTGCCGATAACCTCTTCAACGAACTCTACCTCAATAATCGCTTTTTTAACCTTTCATCACCGGGTAACACTGAGGTGCTGGGTGTAGTCGGTGATCCTCGCTTAATTGGGGTGCGCATCAATGCCGACTTCTAGTCCAGAAGCTCCTGCCGTTATGGAGCGTGCTTCCGAAGAAGAGGACAAGCGACTATCAACACAGATTTATCTGGCCGTTTGGCGCTGGCATTTCTGGTCAGGTTTATTGATAACACCGGTGTTGATTATCGTTTCGCTGACAGGGTCAATCTATGTCTTTAAGGCTGAAATTGAGCGCTGGCTCTACCCCGAAGTTATGTTTGTGGAACCTGTAGGTGAGGCAGGATTGGTAGAAGGCTTCATATCGGCGATCAACGCAGAGTATCGCCAGCATGAAATCAGCTTTGTAAATTTCTACGAAGACCCTGAACGGGCCTGGGAAGCCTTCGGGGATATCCACGGTGAGAACGGAGAACATCTGGATGTGCGGAGATTTTACTATGATCCCTATCGTGAAAAGCTCTTGGGAACCTTGGATAATGAAACAGAATTCTTCCGTGTGGTCTTGGCGATCCACCGCCGACTCTTTGCCGGTACACCGGGTCGTATCATTGTCGAAACAGCGACTTGCTGGGATATCATATCGATGTTGGCCGGTCTTTATCTTTGGTGGCCCAAAGGGAAAGCGAAAATATGGGGCGTCTGGCTGCCACGTATTCGAGGACGTGCCCGAGTCATCCTTCGCGATTGGCACACGGTGCCGGGTGTCTATATGGTACTATTCGTCATAATGATTATGTTTACCGGACTCCTTTTTACCCGCATTTGGGGTACTGGGTATCGCGCAGGGAATGCTCTAACTGGTGGATTTCCAGATTTCTTTCTAAACCCACCACAGTCACAATTACCGGAGGGCGATGAGCCACCGTCGCAAATCAGCATCGATCAGGCCCTCAGCACCGCAAATGAACTGTTTCCGTTTTGGGGCACAAGTTATGGTATCCGCATTGTAGAAACCGGTAGCGAAGAGGCTTATCAAGTTGTGAGCTCACTACAAGAGGCCTCTATTGACCGTGGGGTCGTCTTCATCGATCAATACAGCGGTGATGTACTGGTCTTTGAAACAAACGAAGATCTACCACTCCGAACCCACCTAACGTTGCTATTCTATCCCATCCATGTAGGGTCAATCTTTGGCACACCCACCAAGATCATCGCTGTGATCGCCTGCTTTCTCATTATGACCATGTCGAGCACCGGTGTGATCATGTGGTGGAAACGACGTCCTTCGGGTAAACTTGGTGCCCCCAAGAAACCACCACATAAAATTGTGCCCCGCTGGTTAGCATGGAGCACTGTCAGCCTTGCAATCTTTTTACCAACTGTAGGATTAACACTCCTCCTAATTATACTAGGGCAACGGGTCGGGCGAATACTAAGATAGCTTTGTTACTTAGCTCGACTTGATAAACGCTACAATAGCCTTTTGGAATGGTCGACTTAAATCACCCCTTTCTTGACTATCACCGCCCAATCAGGACTCATTGCGTTTTGATTTTGTAAGTATTCTGCCTGTCAATATGTTGTGACCTGAACTCAGCAGGTTCGAGTCCTAGTCGGGGTGCCATAATTTAAGACAAAAGCATTGTAGTCCATTAGATTGCTACATTTAGATATGGACGGGCAGGTTTACCGTTGATCAGTAACTGATTGATACAGGATCAATCAATCAATGGCTTTCAATAAAACATGAGTCGGGCTCGATAGGATTTCCAGTTTATTAGACTGGTATGATAAGATTCTAAGGTAAACTTGGTGCGCATGTTTGGGCGTATCAGATTTCAGTGTATATTATAGTGGTGAATATTCGATTAACTTCGCTACAGTGAAACTAGGTAAAATCTGGTGCGGATGCATTCTGGTGATTAATGTGTAATTTCAATTCTGCCCAGGCGCAGTAGAGCACAGGTACGAGAAATATGGTGAGAATGGCGAGGAGCATGCCCCCAAAGGTGGGGATGGCCATGGGTACCATGATGTCAGAGCCACGTCCGGTAGAAGTGAGCACCGGCAGGAGTGCCAGAATGGTAGTAGCACTCGTCATCATGGCAGGACGGACACGGCGGGTGCCTGCCTCGACAATGGCCGCACGAATGGCGTGAATCGTCTCAGGTTTTTTCTCTTTGAATATCTGTTGCATGTAAGTGCAAACAATAACTCCATTGTCCGTAGCAATGCCAAAGAGGGCGAGAAACCCAACCCAGACAGCCACGCTGAGATTGATAGTCCCCATCTGAAACAACTCACGCAGGTTTTCGCCGAACAGATTTACATTGAGAAACCATGGCTGTCCATATAGCCAAATCATAATAAAACCGCCTGCCCAGGCAAAGAGGACACCGGAAAAGACCCATAAGGTGCTGGATATCTGCTTGAACTGAAAGTAAAGGATCAACCAGATGATAAACAGGGCGAGTGGCAGAACGATGCTTAATCGCTTCTCGGCGCGAACCTGGTTTTCATAACTGCCGGTAAACTTATAGCTAACTCCCGTCGGGATGGTTAGCTCTCCGCTCTCGATCTTATCCTGCAGGATTCTTTGGGCTTCTTCAACTACCTCGACTTCGGCGTAGCCCTCTTTCTTGCCGAATATCACATAGCCGACCAGGAAGGTGTCTTCACTCTTGATGACCTGTGGGCCACGCACGTAGTTGATGGTGGCAATTTCACGCAAGGGCACCTGAGTGCCGTTGGGTGCGGCCACAAGCACGCCTTCAATGGCTTCAATCGTATCGCGTAATTCACGCAGGTAGCGCACCCTGACGGGATAGCGCTCACGTCCCTCTACAGTTTGAGTGATCGGCTTACCGCCAATCGCGACTTCAATCACATCCTGCACCATTTTGATTTTGATGCCGTAGCGGGCGATGGCTTTGCGGTCGATGTCGATCTCCAGGTAAGGCTTACCCACGATACGATCCGCCAGCACAGCCTCCGCTTTGATGGAAGGCACCTCCTTCAGCAGTCTTTCCATATCCAACGCGACAGTCTCGATGGTTTCAAGGTCAGGGCCGTATACTTTGAGACCCATCGGCGCGCGCATACCGCTTTGCAGCATGACAATACGGGCGGCAATCGGCTGCAATTTGGGCGCAGAGGTCGTTCCGGGGATTGTGGCGGCTTTGACGATTTCGTCCCAGATATCTTCAGGACTTTGTATTGTCTCGCGCCATTGTCGGTAGGGTTTGGCGTCTTCGGATTGTTTCAGTTTTGCGGATTCATCACTAGTAAATTCTCCGCTTTCTTCATCGTGGGCGAATATCATAATGCGACCATTTTCATCCGTTATGTATTCGGATTTATAGTTGATGATGGTTTCAATCATCGAGATCGGCGCAGGATCGAGTGGACTTTCCGCACGCCCCAACTTTCCGACGGCCATTTCAACTTCAGGAATTGCGTTGATCGCCATGTCCTGTTTGCGCAGCACGTCCATGACCTCGCCGATCGAAGCGTGAGGCATCGTGGTCGGCATAAGCAGGAAGGACCCTTCATCCAAGTCGGGCATAAACTCCTTACCCAAGTCCTGCCAGATGGAGAACCCGAACCAGATGATTCCGAGACTGCCCAGCAGGAAGATGAACTTTAACTTGAGAACAATCGTTAGTAACGCCGCATAAGAGCGGATGAACAGGTAAAACAGCCCCAGCAATCCGCCAATAAGCAGCAGCACAAAGAGTATGTTTCCGAAAGGCGTTTCCGGGCCAAGCGGACTCCAATCCGAGGCCAGCCAAAGTGCAACCAGAACCGCGACGAGGAAGTTAAAGCCAATGAGCGAAAAGCGGGCAATTGACTGGGGGATACGTGCTTCCAACAGGTGATAAGCGGCAATTCCGGCGAGGAGCAGTCCAAGCCACCACGGAACCCACGCAACAAACAACATTCCAATTAGGCCCATCACCGCGATGCCGCTCCATAATCCTAACGTAGCGAAACGATGTCTGAGCTTTCCCGCAATCAGCCAATGGGCTAAGGGTGGGATGATCGTGAGCGCGACAATGATGGACCCGATAAGGGCGAAAGTCTTGGTGTAGGCTAACGGCTGAAAAAGCTTTCCTTCCGCCCCTTCCATGGTGAATACAGGCAGGAAGCTAACGACTGTCGTCAGTACCGCTGTCACCACAGCGCTGCCCACCTCTGCACACGCTCGGTAGACCACTTCTAAACGGTTGTCTTCAGGTTTAGCTTCGTCGAGGTGCTTGAGGATGTTTTCCGTCAGCACCACGCCCATATCGACTATGGTGCCAATGGCAATTGCGATGCCCGACAATGCAACGACGTTGGCATCGACACCAAAAAGCCGCATTCCCACAAAGGAAAATAGCACCGCCAAGGGCAGAATACCGGATATGAGTGCGGCGCTGCGCAAGTGTAATACCATCACCACAACCACGATAATTGTAACTAAAATCTGCTGGCGGACGGCATCCTCCAACGTTCCGAGTGTTTCATAGATCAAGCCCGTTCGGTCATAGAAGGGTACGATCTGGACTTGGCTAACGGTGCCGTCTTCCAGTGTCTTTTGCGGCAATCCAGGCGAAATCTCAGCAATTTTATCTTTGACCCGTTTGATGACCGCCAGCGGGTTTTCTCCATAACGGGTTACAACGACGCCCCCCACCGCCTCCGCTCCAGCTTTATCCAATGCGCCACGCCGTAATGCCGGACCAAAATTGATCTCAGCAACTTGCTCCAACGTTATAGGGACATTGTTGCGCTGGGTAATGACGGTCTCGCGCAGGTCATTTAGGTTCTCCAAAAGCCCGAGTCCCCGAATGACGTATTCCACGCTGTTGATCTCGATAGTGCGTGCGCCGACATCAAGATTGCTGCCACGCACGGCATCAAACACCTCGTGCAAGGCGATGCCGTAGGTGCGCAATGCGTCAGGATCGACATCGACCTGGTATTCTTTGACGAAGCCGCCGATTGACGCGACTTCGGCGACACCGTCTACCCCCTGCAGGGCATAGCGCACATACCAGTCCTGGGTGCTGCGCAGTTCATGCAAGTCCCAGTCGCCTGTAGGCTGGCCGTCTGCATCCCGGCCTTCCAGGGTATACCAGAAGATTTGCCCAAGTGCTGTAGCATCAGGACCCAGCAGCGGCGATACGCCCTCCGGTAGTGTGCCGGTGGGCAGGCTGTTGAGCTTTTCCAGGATGCGGCTGCGCGTCCAGTAAAACTCCGCGTCCTCCTTGAAGATGATATAGATTGAGGAAAACCCGAACATGGAATAGCTGCGAATCGTTTTTACCTCCGGCAGGCCGAGTAGCGCGGTGGTCAATGGGTAGGTGATCTGGTCTTCGATGTCCTGCGGGGAGCGCCCCATCCATTTGGTGAAAACGATCTGCTGGTTTTCTCCAATATCGGGGATCGCATCTACCGGCACAGGATCGCGCGGTATCGACTCAAATTCCCAGTCAAACGGTGCCACCATTAGGCCCCATAGTATCAAACCGGTGGTAAACAGAATCACCACCAGTTTGTTTTCCAGACAGAACCGAATAAGCCGATTGATCGGGTTCGAACCGTTAGTGTGCATGGCCTTCGTAACCTTCCGTCCCTTCTTTTAGGTTACCTTTGACTTCCCCACAATGCAGCATCATGGCACCGAAATAGGGGTTCAGCAGTTCATCGTTATCCTGTAGCCAATCAGCCCCGCGATCCTGGTAGACCATCGGGCAATGCATCAGGTAAAGCGTATCCTCAAAAGCCGAAGGATCAGCTTTTACAGCGGAAATCAGGGCATTGGAGAGCGTCTCAAAACTCGGCCTGCGGATGGCATCGAGTGTATCTGCTGCCAGCATGGTATGGATTAAATCGGGCAAAGCACCGGAATGGCCCGTATTCGCCATCATCGTACGGGCCGCATCCTTGGTGGCATCAAGGTCATCGGTGGCCAACGCGCTTTGCATCGCGAGATAGGAGGGCATAATTATCACCGCCAGTTCCGTGGTGACCATCTCGTCCTTCTTATCCGACATCTGCATGTGTTCTGAGTGCTCCCTCTTGCCATGCTGATGACCCGGCACAGGGCCACCGCCTTGCGGGTTCATCATACTGGGTTTGGCCTGGATTTGCAGGGCGCTGTCAATTTTGAAGGCACCGTTGGTAACCACACTTTCACCCGGAGTAAGTCCGGCTTGCACGATGTAGAAATCACCGGCACGGGCTCCCAGTGTAATTTCCCGGCCTTCGAATGATGGAGCCTGTGTCCCCGACGCTTCAACATAGACAACAGCCCGTTTGCCCGTTTTAAGGACGGAAGAAGCAGGCACCAGCACGGGCGCCTCCATCTTGTCGTCATGCACCAGGCCCAGTTCTTCGGCTGGAACCAGTTCCATGCCGCAAACATCACATTGCCCGGGAGCGTCCTTGACAATTTCCGGGTGCATGGGGCTGATCCACTTACCCGCAAAGTCGGGCGCAAAGACTTTACCTGCTGCGGCCATACGCGCTTCAACGATACCACGGGCAAACATGCCGGGTTTAAGCCGCCCATCGGCATTCGCCACATTGACGCGAACCATGCTGGTGCGGGTCTGCCGGTTCACCTCAGGATCGATGAAGGTGATTTGGCCGCTGAAGGTTTCTCCCGGTAACGCTTCGACCGTAAACTCGACCGCCTGCCCAAAACGCAACCATGGCAGGTCGGATTCGTAGGCTTCCATGTAGAGCCACAGATGATTGAGATCGACTATTTTAAACAACGGCTCGCCGGTCTTCACATAATCGCCTTCTTTCACATCCTTGGTTACGACGATTCCTCCGATGGGCGCACGTATTTCGATGGCGTCCGTCGCTTCCCCACGAGCGATAATAGCGTCAATCTGTTCCGGCAACAGGTCCCACAGACGCAGCTTTTCCCGTGCCGCAAATGTGATCGAACTATTGGGATTGCTGGTATGGGCCGTTAATAGTTCGCGCTGGGCGGTGAGCAGTTCCGGGCTGTAAACTTTGGCCAGATGTTCGCCCCGCTTGACCTGTATACCGGTATAGTTGACGTAGAGTTCATCAATCCGCGCCGGGAACCGTGCGGATAGTGATTTCATGCGTGTTTCGTCGTATTCCAGTTTACCGACCAGCCGGATTTGAGCCACTGGGAAATCGCGCTCCACTACGCTAGTTCGAATGTCTGCTAATGCGCGCGAACTTTCGCTCATACTGAGCGTCCGCGGCCCATCCTCCTCGGGCGTGATCGCTTCCAACGGAATCAGATCCATTCCGCAGATGGGACAATCTCCCTGTTCCGGCTGCCTGATCTGCGGGTGCATGGAGCATGTCAAGGTCTCTGGCTCGGTTTGATGC
>CAYQCG010000020.1:0-12371 GCA_964415925.1 uncultured Puniceicoccaceae bacterium
TATCGAGGAAGATGCTCTTTCCCCTTATTAAGTTTTTATCACTGAGGTAGGACCGTAACATACTGTTCTTCAATTGATTTACAAATGAATGTGATAATCATCCGGTCGCTAATGTCAGGATAAAAAAAAGCCGCCGAACAACGCCGGCGGCTCTCCCAAGTGCTTAACCAAACTACAAACTAGACTAAAACTGTGAACTTGATTACTCTCGCTCTTAAGTAGGGAATATGTGAGTAAGTCTCCTTCAGGCGTATAAACGTTCAATATTCCTCGAAGAAATCTTACAAAATATAAAATTTATTATATTTTGTTAAAAGAGTGAGCTTACCGTAACTCCCAAAACCTGCACAGGTCCGGCATCCCCCAAAGCATCCAGTGACTGTTCAGCTCTGTCCAGAAGACCTTGTAGTTGGAAATAAAGTTCATCGTCTGTAACGAGTTTACCCAATGTTCCATCCCCGGAATTGAGCTTTTCTGAGAATTCCACAAAGTTATCTACAACCTTCTGAAGGTCCTCAGCAATTTTATCATCGGAGAGCAGTTTACCAAGCGTACCTTCACCGCTTTCAATACTGTCGAAAAGCCCCCGTGCATCACCAAGTGTTTCACTGGCTTCACTTGCGGCCGACCTGATATCCTTAACGGTCGCTAACAGCTCGTTGTAGGCTTCATCATCATTGATTAGCTTACCAAGAGTGCCTTCCCCCTGGTTCAGTTTGCTTGAAACTTCGTTGAGGTTTTCAAAGAGACTTTCAATTTCATCTCGGTTCTCCACAATCAGGTCATTTAAATTCGTAAACAGGTCACTATCACCAAAGCCCGAGAAGTTGTCAGCTATTTCATTCAATTTCTCTCCCAACTGCCCAACCTGATCCATGATCTCACTAAAACCCGCAGATGTGCGTGTCTCCATCAGGTCTCCCTGGGTCAGATAGTCAGTATTATTGCCATATTTGATAGATACATAATTCTGTCCCAGCAGGCTTGTTACGGCTATGGTGGCAACTGAATCAGTGGGGATTTGAAATTCATCACCAATGATTAAAGTAACCCTGCCCCTGCCATCATTAGTAAGCCCTACAGATTTTACTGAGCCAATGTCCACACCAGCCAGCCGCACATCAGCATCCACCGTCAAAGTGTTTACATTACTGAATATGGCATCCACCTCATAGCCTGTTTTTCGAGCAATGTCTTTTTCGGCTAAAGTGGTGTAAACAATATATATGACGACGACTCCCAGTATGAAGAAGAGCCCTACGCGCGCTGTGTTGAGGAATTGGTTCATGTGTTGTTCTCTGATGTGCGAAAACGCGGGTTTTCAATATCTATTTGCGGGTTGAGAAAATCAATTAAATCAGCCTTCTGGCATTCAAGAAATTCCTTGGCCGAGTTGAAAACGGTCATTCTGCCGTTCTGGATAAAAGCCACCTTATCTGCGATATTTGCTGCCAAGTCACGGTCATGGGATACCACTATGCTCGTCAATCGAGTCAACTTTCGAACATGTGCGATAACCTCTGCTATCGTTGCGCCTAATACCGGGTCTAATTCGGATGTCGGCTCATCATAGAGTAATAGCTGGGGCTCCATCATCAAGGCACGAGCAACCGCGACCCGTTTGCGCATCCCCCCTGATAACTCCGAGGGCATTTTATTTTCCGCACCTTCCAGAGAGAGGATATCGAGAACTTCATTAATTCGTTTCTGTAATTCATCTTTGCCATACAGACGGTGCTCTCTGGGATAGAGTGCCAGATTGTCAAATACTGACATCGAGTTAAACAGTGCACCCTCCTGGAAGACTATACCGCTCACAATTTCCCTGTGCGTTCGGGGATCACTCGCGTTTCGTCCGTTAATCAATACTTCACCACTGGTCGGAGGGATGAGCCCTATGATTTGCCGGAGTAAGACGCTCTTACCGGCTCCGCTTTTGCCCATTATGACGAAAATTTCCCCTGGTTCCACACGGAAGTTGATATCGCTCAATACCATATGATCGTCGAATTTCTTGTAGAGGTTCTTTACCTCTACATCGACGGCTTGTTTGTGAACTGGGTTTTGTGAAATCATATCCTAAAGGAGGGCATGTGTTACAAACAGGTTGGCAAACAGTATAAAGGTAATCGAAGCGACCACAGCACGGGTTACGCTTTGCCCTATTTCGCGAGGTCCTCCACGCGTATACAGTCCGATGGTCATACTAATCATCAGGGAGCAGACCCCGAAGACTTCGGCTTTTATGAGACCATCCAGAAATCCGTCAGTTGTGACAAAATCTTTCAATACACTAAAATATATCCCAGGATCCAATTTGATGTAGCTCATTCGCGCGGAAATGAGCGCCCCGCCGAACCACCCGCTGACAATAGATGCAGTTGTCAGAAGTGGCATTATAATAAGGATCGCAACCAACCGTGGCATCACCAGGATTCTCTCAGGGGGAATATTCATTGTCTTGAGCGCATCAACCTCACGATAAACCTTCATGGAGGCTAATTCGGCTGTAACCGCACTTCCAACCCGGCCAATTACTATGACTGAGGTCATAACCGGTCCCAGTTCCCTTACCATGGACAATCCAATCGCACTCCCGATAAACTGCTTTACATCAAAAGCCTGGAAGCTCCATCCGATTTCCATCGCCAATACAGCACCGATGAAGAAACTCAGGATAATCACCAGGCCAACAGTAGCGTTACCCATGAAGAGGCAATGATCGATCAAGCGGTGCATTTGCCTGGGTAGGGATGGTAAATAGGTAAAGGCCCGGCCAAAAAGAATAACTCCGCTGCCAGTTGTTTCCAGCGTCTCTCGAACATATTTCATCATGATAGGCCTTTAATCATATTTTCCATACCATAGAGTATCCTAGAAACTTATCCAGAGGAACTTGTAACGTTTTTTCCCCTCTTTACGTTCATAACCAATCAAACCCTTCAGGAGTTCCCATTTCTTTTCTTCCTCACCCCTGATGGATTCAAAAAATGGCCCCATCTGAAGAGTGTCTTTAGCTTTGGTCTCCTCGTAGAATACAGCATCCCAAAAAAAGCTATGCTGGGTGATTCCCGGTCTTCGATCCATCCGATAGAAGGCAAAGAGCGGCAGCCATGTTTCCAATAAGGCAGTGTCATTGGGAAACAGCATAGAGAGCGGGTCGAATGCCTGGATTTGCTCACGGCCATCCCCATTTGTCCAGTAGCTGAATAGAGGCATCAAATGGCGTTTTCCGGCACTCTTGCGTCCATCCATAGTCGAAACAAAGTCACTCTGGTAGAGAAAATAAAGCAGTTGGTAATGGGAATTGCGCAAGCCACTGTTGTTCCAGTGAACTTGCTGATAAAGAGGCCACAAATACCAGCGTTTGACGTAATCATTCTTTTTCTGCCTTTCTACGCTGTAAAATGGATGCCACCGGCTGATATACTTTTCTTCTCCCTCTCCATACACCCAGAAAGGCCAAAATATCCTGTATTCATTGTATTCCGGCCGTGGATCATCCTCGAAGGTATATCCCATGAAAGGCCATAACCAGGTCATGCTTTTCATGCCCTCTGCACTCTCCCCACTGATAAGCGGAAACGCACCCCAGCGCACATAGGGCACTTTTTCATTCAACTGAGTAGTATAGTTATAAAAGAACGGCCAAAGAAAGAATCGCTTATCCGAAACGCCCGGTTCTTTCTCGATACCATATAAAGGCCAAACTCTCCACCCCGTCAGGTCATTACTACCACGGGTATATTCAAAAACCGGGTACAGAAAAAACTTGCTCTCTTTTTCTTTATCATACAGCCGGCCGTAAAGCGGAAATAACAGCCAGTCCGCAGAAAGGGCCGCAATCCGGTTTTGGAAACCGCCCCCAAAAGGAACTATACCCCGGTAACTGTCTTCTTCTTCAGGCACCTGATGGGAAAAGTAAAAGGGCCAGAATTCCAGTCGTCGCTGAATTTCATCTTTACCCAAGCGGAGTTTCGATCCTCTAATTAGGAACAATGCATTCCAGCTGTAACCAAAGTCATAGCGGTAAAAATTAAAGCCTGGATAAAGAAACCGGTATTCTCTTTTGTCCTCATTCTTGTAATCCCGGTGAAGATAGAACGGCCTGAATGCGTTGAGCTCATAAAGCGGCGCATCCCGGCTTTCAAATAAAGGTCCAAAAACCATGGTTTTCGGAGGGTGCCCTGCATTTGTGCCAGTTGTTTCCGACGCAATCGGAGCAAATACGCGGTTGTCCTCACGAGCCACAAGAATGCAACCGGAAAGGCAGAGCAGAAACAGGAAGGATTTTACAGCAAATCGATTCACACTTCACATGGTCATCAAATTCTCACAGACTTGCTCATAGAACAAATACTCAGTCGAATTATACATTTAAATTATTGCTAGGCTAACAATACTGTAAAAGCAAGTCAGGTTCATGAGAATAACAGGTGGTGCAGCTAGAGGCATAGTCTTATCTGTCGACAAGTCTCACGGTGTGAGACCAGCCACGGATCGTATGCGGGAAGCCTTATTTTCAAGTTTAGGGAGTCTTGTAGAAGGTGCTTTATTCCTCGATTTATTTGCCGGCAGTGGTTCTTACGGGCTTGAGGCGCTGAGTCGTGGAGCAGCAGGCGGGACATTTATCGAAAGAGACAGTCGGGTGACACGTGTTCTCAACACAAACTTACAAGCGGTATGCAAGAGTATCGGGCACAATATAAGCAATTGCGAAATCCTCCAGATGGATGTGTTCCAACTGAAAGAGCTCAGCCCCGAGAAGTTTGATCTGATTTTTGCCGATCCTCCTTATCAGAAATTCAGTGAACTTCACGTTAAACTCTTTTCAGCGGCAGCAAGCTGGATTCGTCCACGTGAGTCGAGTCGCTTAATTCTGGAAATGCCGGGTGGTTCTGAACCAGCTCATGAGGGTTGGGGTTTGATGCGTGAATTCGGAGGTAAAAGCCGTGGCGACCCTACGGTTTCAGTATACAGGCGGTTACCAGATCCCTGTCCGTGAAGCTACAATGGCTACTGCAGATACACACGCTGTTTCCGTCCGCAATACCCGTCTCCCCATACTCACTAAATTAAATCCATGTCTTCGCAGTAAGTTACGATCCTCACTCTCCCATCCTCTCTCCGGGCCGACTGCAAGAACGGTCGGTTTTTCATTGAGATCAACCGATGACAGTGAAATTTTCGCTTCGTAATTATCCAGAGCTAAACGACTTGTATCTTCAGGCAAGTCTCTCAGCCATTCCACTAAAGTCTTGTCCATAGTGACATCAGGCAAATGGGTCGTAAAGGCCAGTTCCGCACCTTCCCATAACTGCTGGTGCCATTCACCCGACGACCAAAGCTTGCTTTTAGCGTAAGACGGGTCACTTCTTGATGCGCTAAAGAAGGTCAGTTTTTCGAGCCCCAAGCCAGCTGCATCGCGGAGTATTTTCCGAGCCGTCTGGGGTCGCGGCAAGCCAACGCCTAAATGAAGCGATCCATCACTCTGGGGGATTTTCAACCACTTGAATTCGAGCAATATCCCAGACATGTCGTCACTATGGATGGACGCCTTCCCGAGAGGGCCATTAGCAACGCCGACATCCAGCTCATCTCCGGGCTTCATGCGTAAAACCTTACGGATATGCCTTGCCCGTGGATCGTTTTCAGGAAGAAGAATACTCTTCAACGGTTCTTTAAAAAGGATGAGATTCATTAGCGAATTAGTTATCGACGAAACACTCTTTTGAATCTATTTTCTAAGCATAATATAGATTAAGTCTGCACTTAAAGCATAGGATCACCCAAGGACCGCTAACCAATCGGCCAAATGGCCAGTCTGGAATGAAAACGTCGAAAACACTATATTCGACGAGCGAGATCAATCTTCGAGTTCGCTCGTCGCCTCAATTAAATCCGCGACCAAGACGCTATTGGGTTTATAACCTGATAAAATGGCCGTTTCGCCTGATTTTATCTGCCTACGAATGGATCATGGAATTTGAGCCACGTCCCAAACGAGCTTCACGCAGCTGGCCCTTCGAAGGAACGCGTCCCCCTTACCAACCGGAAGACAGCAACCCGGACCAGCGGACAAGGCCGGATTAGTTGTTTGTCCCGTTCTGCTTTGCGTAGAACTGCTTTTCCCAGGCTTTCATTTTTTCACTGCTCTCCTGGATGTAGGAAGAGAACATGGCCGCATTGAGGATAAATCGGTTCATCAGATTGAATGGGAAGGACAAAGGCCTGACGAAGTCGACGAAAAGGACGACACGGACGCCTTCGGTCTCATTCCAGACTTCGTGATCAAATGAATCGTCAAAGATCAGCGACTCTCCCTCATCCCAGTTGGCAATTTCTTCGTCGATGCGGATGCGACATTTTTCTTTGGGTTCAGGAACGACAAGACCGAGGTGGTAGCGTAGTACGCCGTTATAGGGACCACGATGGGCCGGTATATGCTTCCCGGGAGACAATATGGAGAAGAAAGCTGTTTTCATCCCTGGGATCTTTTGCAGGAGCTTCGCAGTATTCGGGCAGGCTTTAATGTTTTCCTCTACCGCTACGCCATAACCATAAAACATGAAGGTCTTCCAGTTATTGTCGCTCGTAATGGTTGAAACTTCCTTAACGACTTCATGAAAACTGGGCAACTCGTCACGTCTTTTCAATACGCTCATGAGTTCTTCCCGGATCAAGTGCCAGTCACGCTCAATCTCGAGTGCCCATTGGAATTCCGAGTTCTTGTAGATAGGAGGATTTCCGTGGAGTGAGTGATGGGCAATACGACGTTCCATCCAGTTCAGGAATTTTTGTATCGCTTTGCCTGTAAGCGTAGTGGGGGGGCTTAATTCTTTACCCTTCATGTCTCAGTCAGTACCTCTGTTTAGGATACGTAATCTGTGTAGAAGAGTGTCAAGGAACTATCGTGGTAAAAAAGAAAAAATCTATTTCTTAAGCCAGTTGAGCTTGTATAGGTCGTTACGCCGGTCTTTCAGGTTTCGAACACTGCCAAAATTATGGAGTTCCTTCAAGAGCGTCAGGTTTACATCTGCAATCAACGTCATTTCGGTATTGGGAGTGGCATGAGCCTTGATGGCATTTTCCGGGAAAGCGAAATCACTGGGTGTGAATATCGCACTTTGAGCGTATTGGATATCCAGATTGTTAACTCTGGGTAAGCTGCCAACATTACCTGCAATCACTACATAACACTCATTTTCGACGGCACGGGCCTGTGCGCAGATACGTACACGGTTATAGCCATTCAGGGTATCCGTCTGGAAAGGAACAAAAAGAATTTGCAAGCCCTGCTCAGCCATCAGGCGTGTCAGTTCGGGAAATTCCACATCGTAACAAATCAGGATTCCGACCTTACCGGCATCCGTCTCGAATGTTTTGAGAAGATCACCGCCATGCATGCCCCAGGTTGAGTGTTCGTCTCTGGTAAGATGCATTTTGTAGGTGTATTCCCAGGTCCCATCACGTCTGCAAAGATAGGTGATATTACGCAGGAGATCATCCTCACAGATTATCGGCATGGAACCGCCTATAATGTTCACATTGTAGTGGACGGCGAATTCGATCATTTTATCACGGAGAGGTATAGCGTATTCAGCAAGGCCCTTCATGGCCTCCGCCTCACTCAACTGATTAAAACGATACAGCAGGGGACCACTGAAAAATTCCGGAAAAACACAAAAATCACAACCGTAGTCGCCAATAGTATCGACAAAGTAATCCATTTGTTCAACCAGGGCGTCGAAAGTTGACAGCGGCCTCATCTGCCACTGCACAACTCCTATGCGGACGACTTCTTTGACAGCACCTAGAAGCTGTTCGTCTTTTTCGAAATAGATGTTGTTCCACTCCAGCAATGTGGCAAAACTGTGGCTCTGTTTGTCCTCCGGATCGTAATTGCGCAGTACCTTGCGAACGTGAAAGTCATTAGCCAGTTGAAAGCCCAGAATGGGATCTTCAATTTCCCTTCGCTTTACTTTTTCGATATACTGTCGCGGTGTCAGTTCCTTTCGGTAGTGCCGGTAATTTGGTATCCGTCCCCCCGCAACAATACTGCGTAAATTGAGATTCTCACAAAGTTCCTTGCGGGCATCGTATAACCTGCGACCCAGGCGCATCCCGCGATACTCCGGGTGCACAAATACTTCAATACCGTAAAGAATATCGCCCTTCGGTTCATGAGTTGTGAAAGTATGGTTTGCAGTGATTTCCTCAAAAGTGTGCTTATCCCCGAATTTCTTATAATCGACTATTATTGATAAGGCAATGGCGACGACGACGCCGTCCACTTCAATACAAATTTGCCCTTCGGGGAATCGTTTTACCAGCTTTTGCAGTTCACGTTTCTGCCAAACAGTGATTTGTGTTCCTTCGTAGGCTCTCTCCATCGAATCGCGCAGAGCCAGATAGTCATCAATTTCCAGATGTCTTAGCTTGATGATGGATGTGTTCGATTTGGTGTCTGTATTAGACATGGTTAAAACTTAGAGTGTGTAGGGTTAATAAGCAAGGACAGCCCGATTGCATACAACATATACGAAAATTCCGAGATTGTATAGGACTCAGCGAGATTGGCGGAATTGGCGGGGTCTGTTGGTTTGGCAGGGAACATCGATAAATAATATCCTTGGCTGACAGGATGGCACAAGCCTTGCACAATTATGAGCTTATGAAAATATACGCTTTTTGGATTCTACTCATACTGCCCTCGTTTTTAACAAGGGCAGCCCCATTGAAAGTCATCCTCGACCAGGATGCGGCGCTTTCCAGTTCCACTTCCAATATGCAGGCGCTCCTAATGTTTGTACTCTCTGATAACGTCGATGTTATGGGAATCACCATCACGAGCGGTGACCGCTGGATGCCGGTCAATGTCCAACACACCCTGCGTATGCTGGAAATCGCAGAACGACCGGATATCCCGGTCATTCCCGGTGCGCTTCACCCTTTGGTGAATTCGGAGTCGAGGACAGAAGTCTGGGAAGAACTCTACGGTGAATTGTTTTACAAGGGGGCATGGAATAAAGAGCTTCCCTCCGGGGTTACGGTTGAGAGACCGGCCTATCATTCACCGGACATCATTCCGGATCTCGCGGAAGGGAATCCTACGATACTGGCAGCTGAAGATATTGCAGCCAGTTTCATGGTCCGCATGGCACGGAAATATCCCGGGGAAATTACATTTTTTGCAGCTGGTCCCTTAACCAACCTTGCTTTGGCTGTCCGACTGGACCCCGAATTTCCCAAGCTGGCGAAACAACTGGTCATCATGGGAGGCAGTTTTGCCCCCCGTGCCTATGATTCTGAATTCGCGATGGAATTTGCCCATAACCCGCGCAAGGAATTCAATTGGCGATGGGATCCGGAAGCTGCCCATATCGTCCTGACGGGTGAGTGGCCGCGCATTCAACTCTACCCGATTGATCCAACCACAAATTCCCTTTACCAAGACTGGATGAAGGAAGAGATCGCCCAATCAGATTCACCTGTTGCAGACTATATCGGAGAATTCGGTATGACTCAGTTCCCCTTATGGGACGAGGGTGCGGCAGCATCCATCCTGAATCCAAAACTGGTCACACGCATGGAAACCCTCCTGGTGGATTGCGATACGACATTTGGGCCAAGTTACGGTGATACGCTGAGCTGGCCAGTGGATCATGGCCCCGGAATGGGTGAACGGACAGTAGATGTAGTTTTTGAAATGAATGGTCCCGCCCTGGAAAAATACGTAGTCAAAGTGCTGAGCCAGGAATGAGTGGTGCGGGTAGTCGGAATCGAACCGACGTAACCAGCTTGGAAGGCTGGTGTTCTACCACTGAACTATACCCGCTCTTTAGATCGAAAATTAAAACTTAAGAAGGAGCGTCAATAATCCGACCGTTACAATGAGAACGGTAAAAAAAGCTTTATTCAAGCTTAAGTAATGGGTATTTTACCCAGATATAACCGGAATAATCCTCTTACGACCATGGCTCTTATCTCTACAAGCACCGCTCCCGCCCAATCAACAGGCAGTCAGTCCACCACCCGAAATCTCAGCTTCATGGAGAAGCAGAAGCTGGCGAAACAAAAATCCTACGAGAGGCAGTCCAAGAAAAAGAAGGTTAAGCTGGCGCAGTTGGCGGTCTTTACCCAACAGCTTTCTTCGATGCTGGAAGCCGGTCTTCCTCTCGTATCCGCATTGGAAGCCCTGCAGGATCAAACCGAAGACCCCGTATTCGCGATCGTCATCCGTGATGTAAAGAACGATGTCGCCAGTGGCACAGCATTCAGTGATGCCGTTCGTAAATACCCAAAAGCCTTTCCCAATCTATTCAGCTCGATGGTGGAAGCCGGTGAAGCCAGCGGTGGCTTGTCTCAGATATTGGGGAAAGTTGCCGAATATTTTGAGGACTCAGTCAAACTGACAGGCAAGGTGAAGGGCGCCATGACCTACCCTGCAATTGTGATCAGTATCGCGGTCGGTTGTGTGTTTGTGCTTCTGCGTTTTGTTATTCCCGTCTTTGCGGATATGTTTGGTAGTTTTGGGAAGGAATTACCCAAACCCACACAAATGCTGATTGATCTTTCCTCCTGGCTTGCCTCATGGCAGTTTGCCGCAACCTTGGCTGCCACCGTTGTTCTGATCATTCTTGTGCTCAAGGCGAGCAGGACACCAAAAGGTCGAATAATCAAAGACCAGCTATTATTTAAAATACCTGTCATTGGCGGATTAATACAAAAAATCGCCATCTCAAGATTTTGCCGTACTTACGCCATCCTGCTGCGTAGTGGTGTGCCCATCCTGCGGACATTGGAGATTGTTTCAAAAGCAAGTAACAATACCTATATCGAACATGCCTGTAAGGAAATCACCCGCAATATCAGTCAGGGGGGTCAGCTTTCAGAAACAGTTGCCAACTTACCCTACTTCCCGCCAACGATCAAGCACATGGCCAAGGCCGGTGAGCAGACCGGTAATGTAGATGGGATGATGAATAACATCGCCGATTTCTACGACGACCAGATTGATACTGCGGTCGAATCATTGACTTCAATGATGGAACCGTTGCTGATTGTATTTCTTGGTGTCGTCATTGGTGGTATCGTGATGGCCATGTTCCTGCCGATCTTCAATCTGGCAGGCGCAATCGAATAGGCCCTCGTCCAGCCAAAACGGAAATACCTTTTAGCTATCAAAACGTGCCAGATCATTGGCGAGGATGACATTGCGTACTTTGTCTACGTATTGGCCACCCTGTTCTGAATAACGGTAGAGTCCACCGGCCAAAGAGTAACCGGTAACCGGATCGTTGTTATCGCGAAGCCGGGCGCGAATCCGGCGCAAATCAAGATAAGCGTTATTGGTATTTATATTGTGCACGTAATCCTTGATGCCTTCCAAAGGCGTACGGTAGCTTGCTACCTCGAAGGTCGCACCCGGTGCGCGCCTCTTGGGAACAATGCCACATCCCGGAGTCCAGCAGCGCATCCCGAATAAATTATTGCCTTCCCTGGCAAAGCGCGAACTTCCCCATGCACTCTCCAATGCAGCCTGTGACAGGACAAGGGAGGGTGGGACTATATCCGCGCGTTGCAACAGGTTGTCGATCAACTCAAGATTAACCAGCTCAGTGTCCTCAAATTTGTATTCAATCGCCTTCTCACGTATCCAGTTTTGAGCACTCCCACTCAATTTATCGTTTTCAACGTAGTCCTCACGGTAAGTCAGAAGACGCCCACGCAAGTTCGTAATGTCATCATTGATCTCCTCAACCCGCTCGTGGATATAATTAAAGAATGCCGCCTTCTTTTCATCCGTATCCTGATAGGCTGAAAAGTCGGGCAAGGATTCACGACCTGGAAGGAACAAGGCAACAATCAGAAAGAGGAACCCGATACCGCCTAATCCGATCAACCCATAGTTCAAATAAGGCTGAAGTTTTATTCGCCGTCGAGTGGGTTTGACCAGTAGATTTGGATTATTCAATACCGGGTCACGCATAATCGCTCCTGCTTCGAGTTATCCTTCTCCAACCCGCTTTAAATGCAGGACCATCTTGCCGTCGATCCAGTATTCGACATAAGCCGAAGTTGTTCGAATCCAATCCGTATACTGGTTTGCGGCATTGCCCCGGTTCGCCTGTGCTACGAACTGATACTCTCCGTTTTCCCATTTACGGTAGGATGCCTTGTCACGATTGGAGAGACGCAGGATGAGTTCCTTATCCTTGTGCTCCGGCTTCATGAGTATCCAGATACGCTTCTCATCGTCGTATTTCACATTTCGAATATAGTCCTCATCCATCACCAACGCAGCAAACGGACCGAAGCGCGGAGGTTGCTTGGCAGGTTCGTCAACATCCGCAAACACCGATTGGGTG
>CAYQCG010000021.1:0-12137 GCA_964415925.1 uncultured Puniceicoccaceae bacterium
TTGAATTTTAATATTATTTCAAGAGTGAAATTGATTTTGATGATGTATCTTTCATGAAAATTGTGATCTATACATTCAACCATTCACGACTTCGTGCTCAAGTAGGTGATTACCATATAGATAAAGCATACAGCTCAATTGAGAAAGGGGATATACGCGAGGGATGGTATTATGCTCAGGTAGGTGTTGCCCGGTCTCCGGGAAATATCCGTGGTCGTCTCCTACTTGCGGATTTGTATGTTCTGAGTCGACAACCTGACAAGGCAGCAGAAATTTATCTCAAGGGTATCCCTTACGCTGAAAACGACCTTAATTATGTAAGGGATGTGGTTACATTCTTGTTGAAACACTCTTACGATTTAAAATTGACCAATCTGGCGGAACGAATGCTACCCGCGAATCCTGCCGATGCCGAGGATATAGACAAGATGGTAGCACTTGCAGGCGCACGGGCTAACCTGATGCTTGGTGACATCAATGAAACCAGTAAACTGATTAACTTGTTTGGCTTGGATGAGGCTGTTGAAGGCCGGATATTAAGAGCGGAAATTATAGAGAAGTCTGGGCATATTGATGCAGCACGAAAATATCTGGAGAAGGAATTGTATCGTATAAGCGGACAGGATACCGCTCCTCTCTATGTAAAACTAATAGAAATATGTAAACAACTGGGAGATCGCTCAGGAGCACTTCGCTATGCCAGCCTTTACACGGTGGCTTACCCGATGAAGTTCAAGCCGAGGCTATATCTGATCGATCAGCTCTCCGAAGCAAATGAGCACGAGAAACGCACAACCATAATAGAGCAGACCATCAACTCCTTTAAACATGAACCGGAATCACTGCTGTCTTTAGCGAGCTACGCTGCCGAGGAAGGAGATTTGCCGCTTTGTCGAAAAGTTTATGATACTGCCATTGAAAGCAATTTATTGATGGCCTATTTCAGCTTGCTACTGATCGAAGCACATGCAGTGGCCGGGGAATTCGAAAAAGCACTCTCCTATTGCGAGGAACTATCTTCAGAAGCCCCTACATGGCTGGATAAACATGAATTCGTCTTCGATTCTTTGTTGGCTTTATGTCATCGGGGCCTGGGTAATACGGATCTTGCGTGGTTGAATATCAATAAATCTCTGGCCCATGAAAATGTGAGTTACGATAGCCTACTTGCCACTGGACGTCGCTTTAAGAATCTGGAATGGCTTGAAGAGGCCCGTGAGTTTTTTGCAGAAGCTTTCCAAAGGGATCCCGGGAAGAGTAACGCACTTGTTAATCTGATTGATATAGACCTCACTCTGGGTAATTCATTTGAATTAACTCAAAACCTGACGCGTGTCCTTGAAATAAGACAGCCCGGGAATGATCTCCTATTTAGAGCCCTGGAAGACCTATCCAGCGATCGCTTTATTTTTGCCCAAAACCGGTTGAGCCTGTTACAGAATATACAAGCCAAGATAGAGGATCACTCTACATTACCGGCAGCAGAAAAAGACCTGGTATCTACGCTTTAGATACTTTTGTCATCAACACCCACGCTGCCAATGAGTCGTACACGTGTTTTGATGATACGCTTTTCATCGACCTGCGTTATTACAACTTCCAGACCCTGTAGAAATAAAGATTCGCCTTTGAGCGGGATTCGGCCCAATTCAGAAGTGATTAAACCACCAAATGTCGAGACCTCCTGATTATCAAAGCGAATGTCGAATGCTTCTTCCATTTCATGCGTTGGAGTCAGGCCAAGAACGATATACTCATTATTGGGTAACATACGGATATTCGCTTCCTCGGCATCAAACTCATCCTGGATATCACCGACTAACTGCTCAAGAATCCGCTCCAGTGTGAGGATACCTTCCGCTCCTCTAAACTCGTTAACTACCAATGCCATGTGCATCTTGTTACCCAAGAGTTTCTGCAGTGCTTTTTCCAGGCTCTCCTCCGGGGACAAATGTAAGATCTCCCTTTTCATCTGTCGCAGATTGACTTGAAGCACATCACCGGGATATCGAAACAAATCTTTAATGTGAATGAGTCCGATGCATTGATCGAGATCACTCTCACACAGGGGGAAACGTGTGTGCCCCGTTCGCCTCGCAATATCGAGATTCTCGCTAACGCTTTTCTCCAAATCGAAAATTCTAACCTGATGACGGGGGAGTAAAACATCCGAGACAACAAGTTGCCTGAGAAGAAGTGAATTCCTGAGAAGCTTTTCGACCACCAGGTTACTATCGAGTTCACCTACGCCCAGCTGTTCGATTTGAGCCTCAATATCCAATGATTCGAGGCTTTCCCCTGTGTTTGCCCTGAAACACCAAAGTATCCGTCCCGAAAGCCACTCCAAGAGTTTGATAACCGGTGCTAATACTATGGAAGCCAGTAAAACCGGGAGTGAAGCAATTTCCAGTACCGTTACAGGATAGCGAAGACCGAGGCCTCTGGGGACTAACTCTCCAAATACATAGAAAACCCCTAAAATAATGAAGAATGCCAGGATCGACAGGTATAACGGCTGTATCTGTCCTTCACCCTTCAAGCCATAAAGCGCTGAAACAATAAGGATGGTTGTAATTCCGGAACCTAAAATACTACCAAGAAGACCAAAGCGTATAACTTTGATCATATCTCCTTTTTCGAAGAAAGGTGCTATCGATTTTTTGGCGCGAAGTTTCTCAATAAAAGCGGCATCGAAATGACTGAAGCGTAACTTGATGAGGCTTATTTCAGTCGCGACAAGAAGGCAACTGACCAATAACAGCCCTAAAAGAGTAAGGACTATGGGAAGTATACTGAGTATTTCAGAATTCACCTGGTTAACAGCTCAATTATGAACTGTTTTACCTGTCTGCACAGATTCCAACAATTTGGCCAGTTCATCCAAAAACCTTTGGTTATCCGGCTCCAGCCCAACCGAACCCCGAAGATGGTCAGGCAGTTCATAAATATCCATGGGTCGAACAATGATTCCCTTTTTCTGTAGTTCAAGAAAAAGGTTTTGGGCATGAGGTACTTTCACGAGGATAAAGTTCCCCTGACTTTGCACGGGATCAAGTCCCAAGGCTTCTAATCCCTGACTCAGTTGCTGCATTCCTGCTTGATTGATTTCCAGGCTGCGCTGGACGAAGGAGTCGTCATCCAATGCGGCCAATGCCGCAGCCTGAGACACATTGCACACATTGAAGGGTGGCCTTACCCGGTTTAATAATTCTGCCAATTCTGCAGGCATAACGCCGTAGCCGATTCGCAATCCCGCAAGTCCATATATTTTTGAGAATGTTCTACTCCAGAGAATCTTGCGGCCTTCGCGGATCAAGGGCAGCATATCAAGGGGTTCTCGACGATATTCACCGTATGCGTCGTCGAGGACGAAAATGACATGCTCGGGTAGGTCGCGCGCAAAACTGAATACCTCCTTCGGTGTATTAGCAGTACCGGTAGGATTATTAGGACAAGGAAGAAAAACCAGCTTCGTATTGTCCGTAATTGCATGCCTCATGGCATCAAGGTCATGGGTATAGTTTTGAAGAGGGACCTCGACAGCTTTTGCACCGTATAACAGGGTAACAATCTTGTAGGTAATGAAAGCATGTTTTCCCATCACCACTTCGGAGCCTGGCTGGAGAAAAAGGTCCCCTAACAGGTAGAAAAGTTCGTTCGAGCCGGCCCCTATTACGATTTCTGATAGATCTGCGTCCAGCCGGTCAGCCAGCTTCTGCCTGAGAAAATAGCTGGAATTCTCAGGATACAACCAAATGTCCAGCAACGCCTTATGAGCAGCATCCAGTGCTTTGGGCGAGGCTCCCAGAGGATTCTCGTTTGAAGCCAGCTTACTGATGATCTCTGGATCAAGTCCGAACTCACGCGAGACAATTTCAATTGGCTTACCAGGCTGGTAAACTGGTAAGTGAGTTATCGCTTCACGTAACATCTCTGCATAAGTAGTCACTTATTGCATTAATGGCTGGCGTTTGACCGTTTGGCAATCCTTCGCGCAATGTTTGCAATACGGGCGTTTTTAGGCTGAATGGGCTGTGTGGCTGTAGAATTTCACCAATTACCAACTGTATCACTGTCAACCGCCGAAAATATGGCGCAGGATCAACTATTGCTTGAAGCATACCCTATGGGGAATGCCATACGGATGCGGCAATATGCGTGGAAAGACGCGGCAGCATTTACATTTGGCTACAGTCAAAATTACACATGGGTCTGTCAACAGACGCCTGTTGAGGATGCCGTACGAATACGGAGGGCGACTGGTGGAGGTATTGTTGATCATCGTAATGACTGGACTTACGCTCTAGTGATCCCGCCCACTCACCACCTCCATCATGGAAAAGCTGAGATTGTCTACCGACTCGTCCATGACGCCCTTGCGAAAGCACTTACCGAATGTGGTATGGCTGCAGAATTAGCCGGACCGCGCAATGAATCTCACGGCTTGCAGGGACTCTGTTTTGCAGAACCTGAGTGTGCGGATGTTGTCGCTTCCGGCACACACATCAAACTTGCTGGTGCTGCAATGAAGCGTAATCGCCATGGGTTACTACTACAAGGTTCGGTAGAACGGTCCAAGGCGAAAGGTATTCAAAACTGGAGTGCCCTGGCTGATATTTTCCCACGTAAACTGGCAGAATGCATGCAGTGTGAGACTCCAAAATATGCTGACTGGCCTGAATATCCCGATGAAAAGGTAGCTGCACTCAAGAATCATTTTGCCTCAAAAAAGTGGAATGAAAAGCGTTAGGATGCTGAAATATCCAGTGTAATAATGTTTTCAATGTGCCGTGTTTGAGGGAACAGGTCGAATGGCTGCACCCGTCTAATGATATAACCCGCATCAAGCAGGACCTTCAGGTCACGAGCCTGGGTATCAGGAGCACAGGAAACATATACAATACGTCGCGGCCTGAAGTAGATCAACTGCACGAGAAAGTCTTCATCGCAACCCTTACGTGGAGGATCCAGAAGGACAGAGGTCTTTTCAGAAGAATATGTAATCCTGGAAAAAATAGCTTCGGCCTGTCCTATGAGGAAATTGACGTTTTCGATACGGTTTATCCTGGCATTGACGTTGGCCCACTGCACATTTTCGGCGTTAACCTCTACACCGGCTACTTGCTCAAAGAATGGAGAAGCGCTAAGCGCAAAAACGCCCACCCCACAATAGGCATCCACAAGATAGTTCAGGCCATCATCCCTGGCCTGATCCAAGCTATATTGGATAAACTCAGACAGGATAAAAGGATTATTCTGGAAAAACTCACCTGCTTTAAACTGGAAAATCAAGTCGCCTACCTGCTCACTGATACCAGCCGTCATATCAGTTGTAACCCCTTCACGTGAATCGCGCAGGAGCAAGGTTCCGCCCCGTTTCAATTTGGGAATACGTGCCCGCACATCCTCCCTGAGTTGCGGCAAGGCCGAATTGATAGCTTCAGTCGCAATCGGACAGTACGGAACATCAATGACGATACGAGCATCTGCACGCAGAAATCCGATAGGTAGGTGATTATCGTTATTACGTGGCCGTGGATAATGGGGTGTCAGTTTGGAGCGATAGCCATATTTCTTAGGTGAAGGATATGTTGGTTCCACCGTCGGGCTGACGCCTGCAAGTCGCTGTAACAGTTCCATGACCTGTTGGCGTTTCCATTCCAATTGCTGAGGGTATGCGTAGTGCTGGTATTGGCAACCGCCACATTGCGTGAAGAGCGGACATTGTGGATCAACCCTGTGTGGTGAAGGATGGAGCACCTCGACTAAGTCTGCTTCCGAATAATTGGGCTTATTCCGGAAAATCCTGACACGGACTTTTTCACCGGGCAAGGCAAAGGGAACCATGATGACCCAGCCATCAACCCGCCCCAGGCCGTGACCGAGGTTAGTCAAGGTGTCTATCTTTACTTCAACTTCCTCATGATAGGCATAAGGCTCGGGTTTGAAGTTTTTTGGTGGCTTGCGACTCACCTGACAAGTCTTGCTTGAGGTTTGCTCAGGGCAAAGAAAAATTTGCAGGCAATTAATAGACTGGTCAGCCTGCATAAGGATCAATGGAAAAGATTACCAGCCTGCAGAATCCAAGGGTCAAAGCACTTGTACGCCTGCATAATGCTACCCATCGAAGAAAACGAAGTGCAGTTCTGATCGAAGGCACCCGGGAGGTATCTCGTGCGATCAAAGCCGAAATTATACCCAGGGAAGTCTACATCTGCCCGGAGCTTCATAGCAGTGATGAGACCCAGCATGTTCTAGAAAGCCTGAATCTGGAGACCGTAGAGACCTTTGAACTTACCGAGACTGCTTTTCGCAAAGCATCCCTGCGAGAAAACCCGGATGGGTTGATTGTTATTACGGATCGACCCGTAATGGATCTGGACATGGTGAAACTACCAGAGAATCCCTTGCTTGTTTTAGCTTAAGCGATCGAAAAGCCTGGAAACCTCGGAACCCTGATCCGCACTTGTGAGGGTGCCGGAGTCGACGCCCTGATTCTGACAGAATCTATCACGGACCTCTATGGCCCACAGGTTATCCGTAATTCGCAGGGTGCGGTCTTTAGTCTACAGTCTATTGAGGCTGACAACAAAACTGCTAACCTCTGGCTTGAAGAGAATCAAATCCGACTCTTTGCAACTAGCCCGGAAGCTAAATCAAAGCTTTGGGAAACTGATATGAGCGGGCGGATAGCCATCCTGATGGGAAATGAAGCCAATGGACTGAGTGAATTCTGGTTGAATGATGCAAATACGACCAAAGTGAAGATTCCCATGGCAGGTGATGCAGATAGTCTGAATATCTCCGCAGCAGCCGCAATTACGGTATTTGAAGCGGTGCGTCAGCGCAGTTAGTTGTGTGATTCGATCCACCAGCGGATAAATCGCTTCAATCCTTCTTCCGGATTTACAACCGGTTTGTAGCCCAGATCACGTCTTGCAGCACTAATATCGAACCAGTGGTTCTTGGCCAGTTCGGTAGCAACAAAGCGGGTCATTGGCGGTTCACCGGTGAGCGGTAGAAGCTTCCAAAGAAACTCCATCACTGCACCCAGCTTATATGCATTATGGAAATTAATCCGCCCTGAGATTTTCGGCACTTCCAATCGCTCCAGAATTCCGTTGATCCAGGGCCAGAGTTGCACAGGCTCGCCATCCGAAATGAAGTAGGCCTTTCCTCCTGCCCTGCCCTGCTGGAGGGCAGATAATGCGTCTGTGTGTGCTTGAGCAGCATTATCGATGTAAGTGATGTCAACCTTGTTGGCACCAGTGCCGACGATGCGCAGGCGGCCCTTGCCGGCTTTGGCGATGACCCGCGGCAGCAGGTGTGGATCTCCCGGACCCCAGATAAGGTGAGGCCGCAGGGCACAGACCCTCAGTCCAATTTGATCATGAGCGGCTAAGGCTATCTGCTCTGCCTTAGACTTGGTCTCGGCATAGTGGCAAAGAAAATTACGCCCATAGGGCAGAGACTCATCCGCACCCTCGAAAGGCTCCCCAGTAAAAACAACACTGGGCGTGCTGGTGTAGACCAGATACTGCACACCGTGCTCCCGGCAGGCTGCTACCACATTTTGGGTGCCGATGACATTGGGCCGGTAGTAGCTCTCCCGAGAACCCCAGAAACCAGCCTTGGCCGCTACGTGAAAAACTGCCTCGCACCCTGCGACTGCCTTGGACACAACCGTGCTATCGGCCAGGTTACCCTGATGAACATCCACTCCCAAAGCAGCCAACTCCGGTTGCGGAGAACGTCCAAGGCTGCATAAGCTGTGACCTCTGGCCAGGAGCAGGTCCACCACTGCTTGCCCAAGAAAACCGTTCCCTCCTGTAACGAGGCATCTCATTTACCAGCGAATTCCCTGGCTAATGCCAGACGACTTATCTTGGCGTTATGACGGACATCGACGGGGAAGCCTTTATGGAAAAAGACTCGGGTAATCCGCTCTGTGACAGTATTGGTCTTTGCAAGATGGATTAGTTCAGATCGAAGAGGCTCATCAGTAAGTGTATTCTTTTCAGGCTCAATAATCACTGCCGGCTCAGCTGGACAATATTGAATCAGCGCCGTTCGATACACTTTTGGGTGCTGGTTGAAAATGGCCTCCACGCAATCCGTATAGAGTGTTGTGCCATCCTCCAGGACAACCCGCTCTACAACCCTGCCGCAGAACCAGAGGCGACCTTGTTCGTCAAGGTAGCCGCAGTCACCCATGCGGTGCCAGAGGCTCTTACCCTCCCAGATTTTTGCTTTAGCTGTGGCTTCAGGTAACTGGTCGTATCCGGGAGTAACGACTGGACCAGAGACAATGATCTCGCCGATATCTCCCGTGGTTAGTTCCTGTACTTCTTCGATTCTTTCGATCGCGGCGTCCGCTATACGGATAATCCGCATTTTCATTCCGGGCAAAGGATTACCTATACAAGTTCCCTTGCCCTTGCGCGTAAAGGGCGCTGTTTCCTGCAGAATGGTCGGGCCATCGAAAGAACACACCGGCAGACATTCAGTGGCACCGTAGGGAGTATGTACAGTGGCCTTGGGAAAGATCTCCCGTGCATCGGCAATGACCTGCTCCGGCACCGCACATCCCGCCATGAGAATGCGCTTCAGGCTAGGCAATGTAATACCTTCCTTCTGGCAGTGACGAATGATATTACCCCAAAGTACAGGGGAACCGAAGCTATTTGTGATCTCGTTCTGCCGGATCGCTTGGACCAGCTTCGAGGGGTCGGCCTTGGACGGCCGACTGGGATTCATTTGAGGCACGACTGTGGTCATGCCCAAGGCTGGATTGAAGAGCGCGAAAATAGGCAGCATGGGAAGGTCCACCTCGCCCGGCTCGATACTGTAGGCGTCGCGAATCATCCGCACCTGGGCATTGAACTGCCCGTGCTGGTAGAGCACTCCCTTGGGGGGGCCTGTAGATCCACTGGTAAAGAGGATTGCCGCCAGTTCGTCTTCCGAACACTGGGCATGTTCAACTGAGGTGCCTGTGTATTTCCTGAGTCCTGCTTTAAAGGCGATGGACCCCACGCCCACCCTGTGCTTTAAAGTCTTGAAACTGGTTCTAAAGACGTGTGAAAGAATGGCCGCCACTGGGATGCCGACCAATGCACCCGGTCTCGTCGTGCGAACACAGTTGAGAAACGACCTGATTCCCATACCCGGATCAATCACCACAGGAACCGCTCCGAGCTTAAAAAGGGCGAATATGGACAGGATCAGTTCGAGTCCCGGCTTGACCATTACCAATGTCCGCATACCTCGTTTCAGCTCTTTTGAGCGAAAATAAGACAGACAAGCATTACTCTGCACCTCAAGTTCAGCAAAGGATAATTCACGGTAGCGGATCAGTTCGCCATTCATTCCTATGGGTAACCTCACCGCCGGGTGTTCAGGTTGGCGGGCCGCCCGTTCAGGCAGAAAACGAGCAACATTATGGTCTGTGTGGACCAATCCTAAACCTCTGGATCCGGCAGGCGTGTGGCGAGGATCTGTTCCTCCTGATCCTTACGGAAGGCATTCAGCTTTTCGCCCAGAGAAGGATCAGAAAGTGCCAATATGGCAGCTGCTCCCAGTGCTGCGTTTTTAGCACCAGCCTTGCCGATAGCCAGAGTCATGACCGGAATGCCAGCAGGCATGTTTACTGTCGAAAGGAGTGAATCCATGCCATCAAGTGCCCACCCCTTGGCGGGAACACCGAGAACAGGCAGAATTGTGTGTGCTGCAACCACACCCGCCAGATGGGCCGAGCCACCGGCTGAAGCGATAATCACTTTCAGGCCACGACTGGCCGCTGTTGTAGTGTATTCAACCGCCTGCGCGGGTGTCCGGTGTGCACTTAGCACAGCAGCTTCGTGGTCAATGCCCAGAGCTGAAAGCTGCTTGGAGCAATGCTGTAAGGTAGGCCAGTCAGAGGCACTACCCATGAGGATACCGACTTGTGGGTTCGATCCGAATTTCTTGATATGTTCCATATGAAGTGATTAAAGGAACAGAAATGTGGCTGGCAAACGTGCATTGCACAATACCTATAATTTTCTCAACATACGCACTTTCTGACAAAACTGTGCAGAAAACAAGGTTATGAAGTTAATCATCGTTGGAGCAGGCGAAGTCGGCAGTTATCTCAGTGCGCAGTTGAGCGAGCAGGGTCATGATGTGATTGTCATAGAATCCAATCCCAAAGTAGCAGAACAAGTGGATGAGCTCTACAATGTGCGTGTGTTGAATGGAAATGGAAGCTCGGCTACGGTACTCAAGGAAGCAGGAGTGGATGGTTGTGATTACTTCCTAGCGCTGACCAGCGATGACAAGACGAACATTCTCTCGGCTTCCCTGGCCAGAGCTCTGGGGGCAGCCCATAATATTTGCCGGATACATGATCAAACTTACGCGGAAACCACCCAGCTCAATTATCAGCACCATTTCGGCATCGAACACTTAATCAATCCGGAAGCGCTCTGTGCAGTTGAGCTTGCCAAGAGTATCCGCAACCCGGGACGGGTTGCGGTGGAAAATCTTGCCCGTGGCCACGTAGAAGTTCAGCAGGTAAAAGTAACTGACAAATCGAAGCTGATAGACCGTCCGCTTTTTGAGCTGAAGACGAAAGCTCGTATCGGCTTCGTCCAGAGAGGCGAGGTGAATACTATAGCAACGGCGGACACGGTACTACAACCGGATGATCTGGTAACAATATTCGGTTCACCAGACGCCGTATACTCGACAAGGGAAAAACTGGAACCGGGCAGTGGCAGCAGCCACATGAAGGTTGTTCTTTTTGGTGGAGGTGAGATTTCCACCGCCTTGATCCGATTATTGACGAATCCACGCTTTGCGATTCGGATCATAGAAGGCAATCCGGCAGCCTGTCAGAGTATGGCGGAGAAATTTCCCCAGGTAACGGTTATACAAGGAGACGGGACATCACTTAGGTTGATGGAAGAAGAGCAAGTCGGAAATGCCGACTATTTTGTCGCCTGCACCAAGGACGACGAAAACAACATTGTAACCGGTCTTCAGGCAGCCAAACTTGGAAGTCAACACGTCCAGGCCGTGATCAACAAATCTGACTACGATGAAGTCCTGGACAGCCTTAAGCTGGCACTTGGAGTGGAGCTGATAGTATCACCCCGGATTGTAACCGCAAACGAAATCCAGCGTATTATATCAACTGAACGTTATCACCGCCTGGGTGAGTTACCCAGTGACGGTGGAATAATCATTGAAGCCATCATTAATCACGACAGCGAAATAGCCGGGAAGACAGTCGCAGAGAGCCAGTTGTCGAAATATGGACAGATCGTCGCCATCCAGCATAAGTATGAATCCAAAATGCCCGCCCCGAATGACAAGCTTCTGGGTGGGGACCGTCTTGTTTTCATAACGCTTGAAGACAGGCTCAAGGACCTCATTAAACTCCTGGATTAGCACAAAGGACCTTACTCGTGAACTATTCGATCGTTTGCAGGCTCTTGAGTATCATACTGGGTGCTTTAACACTGGCACTCAGTGCAAGTCTGTTAATTGCGATCACATATCCAAGAGAAGAAGGTGAAGGCAACGCCTTAATAGGATTTTCCATAAGCATTGCAGTTACATTTCTGTCTGGTGTTTTACTGGCCTGGAGAGGTTTTCGTGGAGAAGTTAAACTATTTCGTAAAGAAGCACTCGCCACCATTGGAATTGGCTGGATTCTAGCCAGCGCCCTGGGGTCACTACCCTACTGGCTGATCCTGCCTGATTGCCGTCTTGTAGATGCCATTTTTGAGTCTACATCTGGATTAACCACAACCGGAGCGACCGTCTTCAGTAACCTCGAGGAAATGCCCCATAGTCTTCTCTTTTGGCGTGCATTGACACAGTGGATCGGGGGTCTGGGAGTGGTCGTATTTTTCATTGTCATTCTCGCTTTCCTGGGTGCAGGCGCAAAACTCCTATTTTCTCGCGAATCAAGTGCACAGTCGACGGACTTGCATTCCGCGCGTGTTCAAACTGGAGCATACCAGTTGATGCTGCTCTACGTTTCTCTGTCGGCAGCTTGCTTTGTTTCCTACTGGCTCACTGGACTCAACTGGTTCGAGGCAGTGACCCATGCCTTCACGACTATCTCCACTGGCGGATTCAGCACACGGGAT